>NZ_JBSHNS010000444.1:0-809 GCF_053601635.1 Pontimicrobium sp. MEBiC01747 | reverse complement strand
CCCCTACATAGGAATATTCAAAAACATAAGAAGAATCTGTTGTTGTTAAAATTTTTAAATGAATGTCATTACGTTCTGCCATACTTTTAGGATTAATTGTTTTAAAAACAACTTCACAATCATTTATCCATCTTACTTCAGAAGAATCTATTTTTCCGTTGTAAGTTTCTATCTGCAACGTATTGGTTCTTACAAACGAAGACTTAAAAGTTTGTCCATTAATAATAACTTCACTTTTAAAGTTACCAATTTTAAAATCTTTACAATCTCGTTTAGCAGTTGTAATACAACTTGAACATAATAAAAGTAAAAACGTAAAGGCTAATAATTGTTTCATAAAAAAGAATTTCAAACAAATTTAATGAATATATAAATTTTGTCATTTACAATTTCAAAATATATAATTAAGAATAGAACACGATATTAAAAAAATGGACTGTTTTATAAATCGCGTATTTGAAAAAAAACTGTACAATGTCTCGAATACGCAAAATTTGAAAAAAAGTAAGTTTTAATAGAAAAAATGATAAAAAAGTAAATTTTACTTAGAATTTAAAAAAATGTCTTTTTCTAATTAAGAATTTTGAAAATTTGAAAAACTACCATCTTTATAAAAAATGACGATACGTTCAATTTCTTTTTTTTCTGAGTTTACTATTTTTTGAATTTCTGAATTTTGAGGCTGCTCAATTTTTGAATCTGTTTTCGAAAATAAATTTTGTTCTTCAGAAAATAGATTTGAATTTGTTTCTAAATTTTGATTAGAATTTTCAGTCTGAATTTTATTTTGATTTGGAAGAGTAGGTTGT
>NZ_JBSHNS010000443.1:0-1133 GCF_053601635.1 Pontimicrobium sp. MEBiC01747 | reverse complement strand
ACCCTACGTTGTCATCCAATCGTAAATCACGACGAAACCAAAAGATATTAATAACTTGTTTCACTTTAAAATTAATGTTTTGCGTTAATATTTTCCAAAAAGAGCTTCTAACTTCGTGGTTCTATAATTAAATATTTCCTCTAGTTTTGGTTTAACTATAATGGGGTGTATAAGTTGCCCTAAAATACCCATAGGTACTTTATAATCAATAATATCTTCCATTTCTACACCTCCATCAATTTCTTTTATAAAATGCTTATGATGCCACAAAGCGTAAGGCCCAAAACGTTGTTCGTCTACAAAATACTCATTATCTACAACATGTGTAATCTCTGTAACCCATTTGGTTTTTATGCCCAAAACGGGTGTAACAATATACTGTATAATTTGCCCAGCAAACATAGGTCTATCTGCACCAGATAGTATGTTAAAACCCATGTAATCTGGTGTAATAGTCTTTAAGTTTTTAGGGTCGGACAGAAATTTCCAAGCTTGTTCTTTAGTTATTGGTAAATTCTGTTTTTTATGTAATCTATATATTTTCATAAAAAAACTAGTTTATCGTTCTCATCCTTTGTTATAGCCTTATTTGACTAAAGTCTTGAGACTCAAGATAAGCTCTGGTGAGAATTTCATTATTTTTAATCTCATTTAATAAATACAAAATATATTCTATACTATTAATTATTTATTAATATGTAAGTGTTTAATGATGTTGCTATTAACAGCCAAACCATATATGGTAATAGTAAATAACTTTTGTTTTTTAATAGATTTCTATAATTAAAGAAATAGTAAAATATAACTATAGTTAGTAGTGTAATAACAATTAACCCTAGAGTTATTAAGTGTTGATTAAAGAATACGTAATTCCAAATCACATTTAAAAACACTTGCACTGCAAACAATAGTTTAGATTTTGTAGTGTTTAAAATACTAAATAAGTTGCCCAAATAAACCGAAAAACAAATCATTATTATTGTCCATGCTGCTCCAAACACCCATCCTGGCGGCGTCCATGGTGCTTTATCTAAATTTATGTACCACTCAGTTGTGGGACCACTATCCATAAGCCAACTTCCTAGGGCTAAACCTCCAAAGTTGATAACTAAAAAGAGTATAACGTATTTAAT
>NZ_JBSHNS010000442.1:0-2599 GCF_053601635.1 Pontimicrobium sp. MEBiC01747 | reverse complement strand
GAACCGATCATGGAGCAGCGAATAATGTGTTTGTAATAGGTAAAAACCTAAGTAAACCAGGTTTTTATAATGAAGCACCCAATCTTCTGAATTTAGATAAAAATAATGATTTAAAATACACTGTAGATTTTAGATCAATTTACGCAACAGTTTTAAAAAAATGGCTTGAAGTTAATGACGAAAAAATCTTAAATTCATCATTTAATACGTTAGATTTTATATAAAAAATAAAAGACTCAGCTTGTGCTTGACAATTATTAAACTATAATAGACTTTAGGTAAACTTAACTATACGATACGTAGAATATATTTACATTATATAATCAACCCTCATCGTTATGAAACTAATTAACTTTTTTTTACTTTTATTTTCAGATAAATTAGATAAAGAGTTTGAAAATGAATACAATAGCACAGATATGTCGTAAAGGGAATAGTACTAGTGCCTAAACAACTCTAAAGCTAAAATAAAGACTGTTTTTTGCGTTTAATCTATTCGAAAAACACAGCGTCAAAAGTATATGATGTTGAAGCCCAAGGAATATCAATATCACCAATCATATCTATTCTATAAACATCTACAATTAAAATTGTACTAGTTAATTTTTTACAACTTAATGTAATGCCATCATTGTAGGTCGTGTCTTCTTGATTTGGCGTTAATGCTTTCCCAGAAGGAATATATGGTAATGCAGGAGAAAAAGTATACCTTAATTTTAATCTTTGAGCTACATCTGGACTTCCATTATCTTTAGCTTGAGTACGTCTTGTAATTGAATAATTAACACCATTAATAGTCATAGCAAAAGTAAAGTCTGAGCCAGCTCCTACTGTTGCAGTTTCAAGCGCAGGTATTGGTAGCTTAGGGAAAACTAATGCTGAAGTAGTTGTAGCTCCAAAAGTAACCCAAGCTGTTCCATTATAGTAATAGAAACCAGGAGTATTATCTGTTTGAAATATTAATAACCCAGTAGCTGGAGAAACTATAGCATTTCTTTCAGACATATCCATTCTTGGTATTAATAACCCAGAATTTGTTGATGTAATATCTAAAGAAGAACTAGCATCTGGTGTTGTAGTACCTATGCCTACTTGAGAAAAACCAATAGAAGTTATTAATAAAAATGATAAACAAATTAAAGTGAAATACTTACTATTAAACATATTAGATAGGGTTTTGAGTTTTGCTGCTCAAAAATAACTAACACCCTGTTTTAATAGGTTTGGTTATAAGTGTATTAGGTTTAAAAAACGTCAATAGAAGATTAATAGTTAATTTATTTTTTTTGATTTTATCATATCTATACTAGCCACAGTTCTAAACCCTAAATGGTCTGACCCAGAATCTCTACTAGTAGACATTCTTGCAGAAATCCTAAAACTTGCACAGTAAGAATCATGACATAAGTATGAACCGCCTTTCATTACCATTTCTATTTGATATGGATTTTGTGGATTATAATATTCTGTTGCACCCTTTGGGTTTATTATAGGTTTTGAAATATCTAATTCTTTATAGTAATTTGCGTTGTATACACTGCTAGTCCATTCCCAAACATTCCCTAACATATCATACAGCCCTATACTATTTGGAAGATATGATTTTGTAGGCGCTATATATTCAAACCCATCTATAGATTCATTATTAGTTGGAAATTGACCTTGCCAAGTATTAGCATTGGCGTTTAAAATTTCAGTATTATTTCCCCAAGTAAATATGGCATCAGTATTATTGCCTTGTGCTGCCGATTCCCATTCTGCTTCTGTTGGTAAGCGCCTATTTGCCCATTTACAATAAGCCAAAGCATCTTCAAAAGCAACGTGAACCACAGGGTAATTATCTTTTCCTTTAATAGAACTTCCTTTTCCATAAGGTTGCTTCCAATTAGCACCAATTTTCCAAGTCCACCATTGGCTGTAATTGCTCATATTAACAGTAGCATTTACATCTTTGTTAAAGACTAAACTTCCTGGTTGTAAAATAGAATCATGTGGTTTTAGAGTGCCTTCTGGTAGTTCTTTTTTCATTTGTTCCCAATCTATAGGTCTTTCAGCTATGGTTATATATTTGGTAGCATCTACAAACTTTTTAAATTGTACATTAGTAACTTCGGTTATATCCATAAAAAAGCCATCAACCGATACTTGGTGTGCTGGTTTTTCTCTAGGCATTGCATAATTATCTGTTGTTTTAGCACCTTGAGTAAATGTTTTTCCTTTAACCCAAACCATACCTTTAGGCGTTTCAATATTATCTGGTTTTTCTATTAAAATATTTGGTGTAGCATCTGTTTTAGAGGGTGTTAAAGTTGAATTTTTATCAAGCGGTTTTTCATTTTTACAAGAAAAAATCAAAGCAAAAACTAATAATATTAATGTGTTTTTTAAAAGGAAACGAGTATTCATTAAGTTTAAATTTTCAGAATAAATTATATTTTAATTACATTTAGAAATTAAATAAAACAAATATAGACATTGAATTTAAAAGCAATTATTTTTTTATTCGCCTTAACTTTTTTTTCTGCGTTTTCTTTTGCTCAAAACACAGTGAAATTTCAACAATTAAGAGGAGAAAATGTGCCAACACAGAGTATTACTT
>NZ_JBSHNS010000441.1:0-11268 GCF_053601635.1 Pontimicrobium sp. MEBiC01747 | reverse complement strand
GTATGAAAATAATGCTGATTTTATTATTAAGAAGGCTAACGAATTAAAAGAAGACTGGCTAGCAAATTACGAATCAATATTCCAGGAATACTTGAATCTTAATTTCTCATTTTCAACTAATGAAAAAAAAATTATACACATTTTAGATAAGAAAAATCAGAATAAAACTAATTTCAGTAATAAAGAAAATGACTTAATCGAAGAAGATAAGGAGCTAATAAGTTTGTTATATTTTAAGAAAAACATATCTGTTTTAAAAACCAAACTTGAAAAGATGATTGAGCCAGAGAATACAATTAATGATAATGACTATGAAAATGAAATCGGAACTGGAAATATAGTAACGGATTTTGAGGTACAACCAAAAGCTATTACTAGACCGAATGGAAAAGGTCCATTTATACCGAGTGGAACTACTAATAATAACAAAAAAATAGGAAATCGTTCGGAGAAATTGGTTTATAATACATTAGTTGAAAAGTATGGTAAAGATTATGTCTCTTGGAAAGCCAAAGAAGATGAAGCACTTCATTATGATATGCG
Source organism: Pontimicrobium sp. MEBiC01747 (assembly GCF_053601635.1). Lineage (NCBI taxonomy): Bacteria > Pseudomonadati > Bacteroidota > Flavobacteriia > Flavobacteriales > Flavobacteriaceae > Pontimicrobium > Pontimicrobium sp. MEBiC01747. The sequence continues at coordinate 10,725 of NZ_JBSHNS010000441.1, read as the reverse complement.
ATATTCTTCTGACAATGGGAATAAATGGAAGTTTGTAGAAGTAAAAACATTTAACAACAATAGTTTCATATTATCGAGAGATGAGAAAAAATTTGGAGAGGAAAATAAAGATAAATACGAGATTTGGTTGGTAGATAACCAAAACAATATTTACAATTATGCAATATTTAAAGGAGAAGTGAATTTTGAATTGAGTCCTAAAGATTATATTATATCAATAGAATTAAAAGCCAACGCTTAAAGCCATACACATTTGCAATTCGCTAAAGCCAACGCTACATCAAAAATTACAAAAGAGTATGTCTTGCCAAAGCTCACATTTGAACTGAATAAGAAACATCAGAAAACCAAGCAGAACTTGAAAAGCACTACTTACAACAACGTGTATAGCTCATTGCTAATCAGTTGTTTAAACCAAAGTTAAGGCGTGTTTGGAAAGTTGCCAAATTTTTAAATTTGACGATTTCCAACAAAAAAGATAAATAGTAAAATTTAAAAATATGGCTTGTGGCTCAACCGAAAATAATCGCTAATTTGCACGCAACGAGCCATACACAAGACCGTTGTAATGCATTTAAGATGAGCATATTTACAAAATAAAAACCTGAACTTTTCAGAGAAAAACATTGAGTCGCTAACCAAAAGTGTGACAGAATTGAAGAACGTTCTAACCAAAATTGGAATAAGCCTTGGACAACAAGAATTGACAAATGTTTTAGCATCTGCAATGAAAAAAAAATCTAAACTCTTCAGAAAATTGGAATTAAAAATCATAGAATTAAACAAGTAATATAATGAGAATAGGAATTAATCTGATTTTAATATTGAGTCTCTTAGTAATGAGCTGTTCTGAAAAAAAGAATAAAACAACTAAACAAAATCAAACAAAAATGGAATTGATGTTGTTATCGAACTACGGAGCAGAAGAAAAGATAATATCTGACAGTACAACAATTAAGCAAATTGAAAATACTATGAATAAGCTTGATTGGAATAACTTTCATCAAGTTATACTTTCAACTGATAATAGCAATTGGATTGAGGTTGGTGGAAATTTGAACGAAGATGGACTTTCTTCAATGTATGAGGAAAACGGAAAACAATTCATAATAAACAAACCTCCATTATCTGTTGAACATATGACTAAAATTCTTATTTCCTATTTTAATGGAGACGGAAAGTATAAGAAAGAAAATATGTTTGAATAAAAAACGACACCACAACAAAGTATAAAATTACTAGTTCTAAACTATATACGAAAGTTCTCACAGGCTTTCTATCTGTGATTTATTTGCTAACTTTAGAGCTTAAAACACACAACTAATCTTACACAAGATTGTAAAACCCTAATGCTTATAACCTCTCAAACAAAAAAAAGCATACAACACTAATATATAGCTAATTAAACAAACAATTAACGTACACGAGTTTTATAAAATTCGTCTACGCTTGCTTGTAATTTACTTCATTTTAAAATTACTTAGAGCTAACAAAATTCTTAATTATAGAATTACAAATAGTGAAGTGTAAGTATAATATATACTAACATTTGGTTATAGTCATCGACTTTATCGGTTTTATAGTAATACACCAAATATGTAATTATATAATAAGTACTTATAGTATAAACCTGTACTTCTATAATTCTAAGAACAGAAATTTTAAAATAACTTAAAAAACAAGTATTATGAAAACACAAAAGCGCAAACTAGAATTTAACAAAAGTGATGTATTAGAATTAAACAACTCTCAAATGTTAGATGTTAACGGAGGTACATCTCCTACCACTATAGCTTGTTCAATAATAATATCTATTATTATAACAACAATTCCAGGAGATCAAGGCCCGACAGGAGATGACATCTTCGAAAATGACTTTGAATAGTATTCGTTAAGAGCACTCCCCTTAAAAATCAATTAAAAAACAGTGAAGAAAAAAGCCCAAAACAAATTTGTTTTGGGCTTTTAAAATTACAATAGAAAAATTTAATTTCTCTATACTATTTTTAAGTATTCAATTATCCTTTTAACCAAGCATTACGTAATGCTTTTTGAGCCTCTGTAGCATCAGGACTTTCTGCTAAACTTGTACCTGTAGTGTAAGACTGTGTTAAAGTTGTTTTTACAACAACCTCTTCTCCATTTCTATCTAACTTAACATCGATATCTGTTCCTGGTTGCCACATAAATGCTTTAGATAATACTTGATTAGCATTAGCTAATGTTAATTCTTCTCCATCTATAGTTTTAATAACATCTCCTGGTTTAACCCCATTCTCTGCCCAAAAACTATTGTTTTTTACAGCTTCAGAAAATGCAATTGTTCCTTCTTTTTGATTAGGTGTAAAAATAAATGCGCCATCATTTTGGATGTAATTTGTTTTTACTTTTGCTTCTGTTATAGTTAATCCTACTTTTTCAAAAAACTTTTTATAGTCTATAGGTGTCCCTCCAACTACATGTGTATTTAAAAACTCACCAACAGATGGGTAAGTCATAGCTGTTATTTCTGCTATAATATTATCGTCTACAAATGGCTTATTTTTTCCGTATTTAAGAGACAACTCTTTCATTAAAGATAAAATACCTCTATTACCATTACTAGCTTCACGCATTAATATATCTATACACATACCAATTAATGCTCCTTTTTGGTATACATTAATATATTGTCCTGCATAAGGCTCATCTAAAACATTTTCACTCATTTCTGTGAAACTCATAGAATCATTCATTCCCGCAGCAGATTTAATTTTACCCATTATTTTAGAGTAAAACTCATCTTCTGTAACTAACCCTTGATCTACTTGAAATAATGTTGCAAAATACTCTGTTACACCTTCATACATCCATAAATGCTTAGAAAATGTTGGGTTATTATAATCAAAATAATGTACATCTTCAGAATGCACACTTAATGGTGTTACAATATGAAAAAACTCATGAGATACAACATCAATCATACTTTCTGCTAAAGCTGCATCTGGCATTGCTTCTGGCAACACTACTACTGTAGAGGTGTGGTGTTCTAAGGCTCCAAATCCTTTTGGTGCCCCTTCGTTTTGTCCTGCTAAATATAAGTATATATCGTAACGTGCTGTACTATTTATGTCTCCTAAGTATGTTTTTTGAGCTTTCATCATTTTTTCCATTACAGCTTTAATTTTTTCTGCTGAATGTACTTTATTAGGCGAATACACACTTAATACAATTTTTATATCTCCAACTTGAAATTCTTCAACATCTAAAGCACCGTAAAACATTGGATTATCTGTAATGTCAAAATATCTAGGTGCAAAATAACTAGATGTTAAAGATTTTCCATCTGGACTAGATTTTACTCCTGTTTCTTGTAATGCAGATGTTCTTACCATTGTTGCTGGTGCATTAACATCTAACTTATATTGGTTATTCTTTAAAGAATCGAAGTAACCAATAAATCCATGAAGGTTTAATACATAGTTTGTAGACTCTATATTAGTTCCTGCTGGAGAAAAAGGTGCATCGCCACCAATACCGCCATTAATTTCTGTATCGAAAGTATCATTTACTAAATACTCTATTTTATCTAGATTAGCAGCATTGCTAATTGTCCAAGAGTTAGTGTCTATTTTTTCTACAGGTAACTCTTCCCCTTTATAACCTATAGCTTTAAATCCGTCTATATATTTCCCAAAATCACTAACAGAGTATGTTCCTTGTACTACTCTTGGTAGTCTGTAAGTAACAGTTTCTGAAGTAATACGTCCAGGATTTATAGTTACAGGCGCTTTATCGTCTAAAACGTTTGTTAAATCTATTGTCGTTTCAATTGGATTACTAATTGCTAAATCATTAACTGCTTTTGTCGCAGATTTAGTAGAGTTACATCCTACTAAAAGTATTCCTGCAAGTACTGAAGCAAATGCTTGTTTTTTCATTATTTATTGTTTTTTGATAGTATTAAGTCTTGTTATGACGCTCAAAAATACAATCTGTTACACTTATATGTATCAAAGTTTTGTTAATTAATGTTAAGCCCTATAGTTTACAGGGCATACAAAAGCATAAAAAATTTAAAAGTGTTCATTATCTTCGTAAAATGCAACAGTCGTTAATTAGTATTCTTATTCCTTTTAAAAACACAGAAGCCTACCTAAAAGCTTGTATAGATTCTATAATATTACAGTCCTATACTAATTGGGAATTACTTATTGTAGACGATCACTCTACAGATGCTAGTAATAGCATAGTAAAAAGCTATGCAGAAAAAGATTATAGAATAACACTGTTAAATAATGAAGGCACGGGCATTATAAATGCCTTAAAACTAGCTTTTAAACATGCTAAAGGAGATTACATTACTAGAATGGATAGCGATGATATCATGGCTTCTAATAAACTAGAGGTTTTACTGTGTAAATTAAAAACTAATGGTAAGCAGCATGTCTCAACAGGATTAGTTCGCTATTTTTCTGAAAAAGGCATTAGCGAAGGTTATAAAAAGTATGAAGCATGGCTAAATCGCTTAACAAGACATGGAACTAATTACAGTGAAATTTATAAAGAATGTGTTATTCCATCTCCATGTTGGATGTTGCATAGAGACGACTTATTAGCTATTGATGCCTTTAACCCAACAAGGTATCCTGAAGATTATGATTTAACTTTTCGGTTTTATCAACAAAATTATAAAATTGTCCCCTGTGATGTAATACTACATTACTGGAGAGACTATGGCACAAGGGCTTCTAGAACAGATGCTAATTATGCCGAAAATAGTTTTATAGCTATTAAGCTACATTATTTTTTAAAACTAGATTACAACAATTCTAGACCGTTAGTAGTATGGGGAGCTGGCCGTAAAGGGAAAACTATAGCAAAAAAACTAATTGCTAAAACCATTCCGTTTATTTGGATTTGTGATAACCCTAAAAAAATAGGAAAGCATATTTACGAGCAAGAACTAAAACCATTTAACTATTTAGAACAGTTAAAACAACCACAGAGTATTATTAGTGTAGCTAATCCCGATGAGCAAAAAAAGATAAAGTCCTATTTAAAAACACAAAACTGCTCCCCTATGCTAGATTATTTTTTCTTTTGCTAACCTATAATTGGCTAGATTATTTTTTAATGTAAAATTTTATGATTTTGTTAATCTTTTTCTGTTAAAGGATTACTAATTATTCTTTATATTTGAGCAATCAAAATTAACAATGCAGTTTAAACACCCAGAACTTCTTTACGCTTTATTTTTACTGCTTATCCCTATTATTGTTCACTTATTTCAGTTGCGTAAATTTCAAAAAGAAGCTTTTACTAATGTTGCTTTTTTAAAGGAAATAACACTACAAACTCGTAAAAGTTCTCAAATTAAAAAATGGCTTACATTATTAACTAGATTAGGATTAATTACTGCTATAATATTAGCCTTTGCTCAACCTTTTACCTCAAAACATAAAAGCTTTAATACAAAAACCGAAACCGTTATTTATTTGGATAACTCTTTTAGTATGCAAGCCAAAGGAGCAAAAGGCCCATTATTAAAACGTGCTGTACAAGATATTATAGGTAGTGTTCCAGATAATGAGCAATTCTCGTTAGTAACTAACGATAATGTTTACAGAAATACAACTATTAAAGCAATTACTAACGATTTGCTTCAAATGGACTATGCAACAAGTCAGCTAAATTATGAAGCTGCCTTTTTAAAGAGCAAAGCTTATTTTAGTAAAGATGCAAGTACAATAAAAAACTTAGTATTTATTAGCGACTTTCAAATAAAAGCGTCTTTATTAAATGTTTCCACAGATTCCACAATACAAACCCATTTAGTACAGTTAAAGCCAGTAAGTGCAAATAATGTAGCCATAGATAGCTTGTATATTTCTAAACGTACACCAAATAACTTAGAACTTTCTGTAAAGCTTAGAAATAATGGTGATGCTATAGATAATCTACCTGTTTCCTTATATAACAATGATAATTTATTAGCTAAAACTGCTGTAAGTATAAATGAAACAGCAACAACAACATTTACAATACCAACAAATACTATAATAAACGGAGTTTTAAAAGTTGAAGACATTAACCTTTTATTTGATAATGACTTCTATTTTAACATTAATAAAACACCAAAAATTAATGTTTTATCTATTAACGAAGCAGAAGATTCTTTCTTAAAACGGATCTATACAGATGATGAGTTTAATTACGAATCTGTTAAATATAGCGCCTTAAATTACAATAGCATAACAGATCAAAATTTAATTATTCTAAATGAATTAAACCGTATTCCTAATGCTCTAAATACTGCGCTTAAAGCTTTTACTGACAATGGAGGTTTTATTATTATAATTCCATCTCAAAATATTGATTTAAAAGAATATAACAACACTTTATTAAACTATAACTTTACACCATTTAAATCCCTAAATACTTCAAGCAAACGATTAACAAATATTAATTATTCGCACCCTATATATGCTAGTGTTTTTGAAAAAAAGGTTACAAACTTTCAGTACCCAAAAGTAAATACGTTTTACCCTCAAGATTTATCTAAAGCTTCTGCCCTTTTACAATTTGAGGATAACAAACCTTTTTTATCTCAAAATGGTAATGCCTATCTTTTTTCAGCATCTTTAAATAGTGATAATTCAAATTTTAAGGCTATTAATTTAATCGTACCTACTTTTTATAATATAGGAAAGAGTAGTTTAAAAAATACCAATTTATACTATACTATTGGAGAAACTAATACTTATGATGTTGCAACAGTATTAAAACAAGACGAAATATTGACTTTAAGTAATGCTAACGACAATATAATACCACAACAACATTATTTTAACAATAAAGTTGCAATTACAACTAGCGAAACACCAGATAAAGCGGCTATTTATAATATAAAGAGCAAAACAAACACAATACAAAACGTAAGTTATAACTATAATAGAACAGAAAGTCACTTGTTATATCATGACCTTTCAAAGCTGCAAAATGCTACTATTTCTAGTTCTATTCCAGAATTATTTAACACCATAAAAAGTGAGTCTAAAATTAATGCGCTATGGAAATGGTTTATTATTTTTGCACTACTATTTTTAATTATAGAAATGCTCATCTTAAAATATTTTAAATGACCGTACTTATAAAATCTGCCACAATAATTGATTCTAAAAGTGAATTTAATAACACCACTCAAGATATATTAATTGAAAATGGTAGTATTATAAAAATTAACAAAACCATACCTAATACCAATAATTACAAAGAAATAGCTTTAGATAATCTTCATATTTCTCAAGGCTGGTTTGATAGCAGTGTCTGTTTTGGCGAACCTGGTTTTGAAGATAGAGAAACCATAGCAAATGGTCTTAAAACGGCAGCTAAATCTGGGTTTACTACCGTTGCAATGCAAGCAAACACCAATCCGGTAGTAGCTAGTAATTCTGATGTAATTTTTATAAAATCGAAAGCGCAAAATAATGCTGTAGAATTATTACCTATTGGAGCACTTACAGAAAACAGTAATAGCGAACACCTTGCAGAATTATATGATATGAAAAGTGCTGGGGCTGTTGCTTTTTACGATTACAAAAAGCCTATAAGTAATCCAAACTTATTAAAAATAGCATTACAATACACCAATGGTTTTGGTGGATTAGTCTATTCGTATCCGCAAGAAAATAAAATTTCTAGTTCTGGAGTTATGAACGAAAATGTTACTAGCACTACTTTAGGTTTAAAAGGAAACCCCAACTTAGCTGAGGCATTACAAGTAGCTCGTGATTTATATATTTTAGAATACACAGGAGGCGCTTTACACATTCCAACTATTTCTACTGCAGAATCTGTAGATTTAATAAGACAAGCAAAAAAGAAAAATTTAAACATTACCTGTAGTGTCGCTATTCATAACTTAGTACTTACAGACGATGTATTAAGTGATTTTAATACACATTATAAGGTTTTACCACCATTACGTACAAAAAATGATGTAGACGCTTTAATTGAAGGCGTAAAAGATGGCACAATAGATATGGTTACTAGTGACCATAACCCAATAACAATAGAAGGTAAAAAAGTAGAATTCGATTATGCCGAATATGGCACTATTGGTTTAGAAAGTGCTTTTGGGGCTTTGCAAACTATTTTTTCAACAGAAAAAGTTATTGATTTACTAACATCTGGGAAAACACATTTTGGTAGCCATGAAACACCTATAGCAGAAGGTGCAACTGCCAATATAACTTTATTTAACCCAGATAAAGAATACCTATTCACTTTAGAAAACATATATTCTAAATCTAAAAACAGTCTATTTTTAGACCAAACATTAAAAGGAACTGTTTATGGCATTATTGCCAACAATAAAATTGTATTATAGTTATTATGGATTTTAAAACAATAGAAGAAGGCAAAACAATGGCTGCTGTAGCCTATTTAACCATTATTGGTGCAGTTATGGCTTTAATAATGAATAACGATAAAAAAAATCCGTTTACAGCTTTTCATGTACGCCAAGGTTTAGGGCTATGTTTAACCTTTATGCTGTGTGGTTATTTTATTGGTTATTTTAATAATTTAATGATCACTTTTGCTTTTTGGTTAGGTTTTGGTATCCTATTTATTTTTGGATTAATTGGAGCTACATCTGGAAAAATGCAAGAAGTTCCTCTTTTAGGTAAATTTTATCAAAAAATATTTTCAAACCTCGGTAATTAATGTCAGCAAATTCACTTTATCATATAGTACGCGAATCTTCATTAGAAGCAAATGCACCATTATTAATATTATGTCATGGTTATGGAAGCGATGAAAACGATTTGTTTTCTTTTGCTACAGAATTACCTAAAGAGTTATTTATTATCTCAGTAAGAGCGCCCTACCCTATGCAACCCTATGGTAATGCATGGTATGCCATTAATTTTGATGCAGATAAGGGAAAATGGAGTGATACAGAACAAGCAATACAATCTAGAGACTTAATTGCTAAATTTATAGATGAGGCTATAGCAGAATACCCTGTAGATGCTAATAATGTTTCCATTTTAGGATTTAGTCAAGGGACTATTTTAAGTTACGCTGTAGCTTTAACCTATCCAGAAAAACTAAAAAATATTATTGCACTAAGTGGTTATATTAACGAAGATTTGTTTGAGACCAAGCCACAAAGCAACTACAAACATTTAAATTTTTATTGTTCTCACGGTAGCGTAGACCAAGTAATTCCTGTAGATTGGGCTAGACAAGCACCAAAATTTCTTTCAAAACTAGATATTAAACATGTTTACAATGAGTTTCCTGTGGGACATGGTGTTGCTCCACAGAACTTTTATGAGTTTAAAAATTGGCTTATAAACACTATTTAGTCTGTTTTTTCTTTACGTAAAACTAAATCTCATTAAGTTAGATTCTTTTATTTTGTTTTAATCTGTTTTTTGTTAAAAGTATAAAGATAAGTAGGGTTTATAGACATCTAAATGTATTATCTATAGAATACATAATCCCTAACTTTTATGATTAATATGCCTTTAATACATTCCCTATATTCAAAAAAGCTTAACAAACACAAATACCGCTAAAAAACAGACAGTTAAATCTGTTTTTAGTACTGTTATTTTATAAAAACGAGATACTATATCTTGTTTTCCTTTCTTTTTCACGGTTTCTTTGATTAGCATTTAGCTAAAATGTAAACTGTTTTTAAAAGCATTAACTAACTTAAAATAATAACGTATTAGTAGTGTATTAATACGTTAACAGAACCTCTTAATTACCAATACATAATATGAGATTAAAACTTCGAGTATTAATTCTATTACTTTTACCATGCTCTTTTTTTATTAGCGCTCAACAAACAACTAGTAAAAGAGAAAGTCTAATTTTTTTTGATAATTTAACAGGTATAGAAAACACAAAGCTATACAATGGTAATCGTTACTATAACACATATAAAATATCAGAAACAAATCATAACTTTTTCTATGCTCCAGAATATGTTAAAGGAGATGTAGTATACGATAATGAGTTTTTTTATAATATAGATTTAAAATACGATGCCTTAAAAGATGTTTTAGTAAGTAAGTTAGATGATAAAAAAAGCTTTGTTAACCTCGAATTAATTAAGCAAAAAGTAAAAAGTTTTACAATTAATAATCATAAGTTTATTAATGTAGATTTAATTATAAATAGCAAGGAACTTAATGGGTTTGCAGAATTAATAACGTCTAGTAAAAATTATACCTTTTTTGTAAAACGTAAAAAAGAAGTACGAGAACGTATTAAAGGAAATAAAGTTGTTCATTTATTTTATGAAACAAACACCTATTTTCTGTATTCAAAAGGAGAAGTTCATAAAATTAAATCTTACAAATCTTTACGTAAACAATTTCCAGATTACGAGACAGCCATAAACACTTATTACAAATCTAATAAGTTATTAGTAAAAAGTAATGAGTATCAATTTATGACAGGACTCTTTAAAAGGTTAGACGAGACAATTACCAACACTTCACAAAAAACGAATTAATGCTATGAGACAAAGAATAATCCTATATTTAGTATTCTTATTAAGCATACATTTATCTTTTGCTCAAAGTGAAAACCTTGATATTAGTTTTAATAACACAACATTAAAAGATGCTATAATACAGTTAGAACAAAAATCTAATCGCCCATTCTATTTTATAGAAAACTGGTTTGAAGGTATAACAATAACTAAATCATATAAAAATAAAT
>NZ_JBSHNS010000440.1:0-1625 GCF_053601635.1 Pontimicrobium sp. MEBiC01747 | reverse complement strand
ATTCAATGCTGCATTAAAAACATTAATTCTTGTAGTACTGTCTATATTAAATTTACTAATCCAATAACCATATCCAGCAGTTACTATAGCTTTTAAAAGCTTGTTGTTTGTGTTTTCTATTTGCCGGTAAGCATTATTCATTGCAATATAGCTATTGCGATTTATACTTAAATTACCATACGCATAAGACTCTAAAAGGTTTAAAACTATTTTTTGATCTGTAGAAATATCATTCTTATCATTATAGAACGAAATATATTCTAAAACTTTTTTTGGATTGGTTTCTAAATCACTACATAGATTAAAAAATAACTCCTTAATATTTTCTTCCTCATTAATTATTATGTCTTCTAAATAAAAGTTTTCACAATTTATCTTATTCTGAGAAACTAAACCTATAGAAAATAAAAGAAATATTACACAGAAAAAGTTAGGTGCTTTATTCATGAATAGTAAAAATAGTTGTAATTAATAATGGACTAATTTAGTGTTTGGTAAGTTGGTTGATAATATACAAAACTTAAACACTAAAGCGAAAATTAAAGTTATTAAAACACTTAAAAATAAATTGCATAGAGCTAAAAATACCACTGAAGAGTCCAGGGAAATAGAAGTTCTATTATAAAAAAATACTTGACATAAAAAGAAAAGTAAATAATTGTAACATTATATAAAAAAAGGCACTTATAGTTTATAATACAATACACTATAAGTACATAACCTAAAATAAGCACATGAAAAAAGTAATCTTACTAGCCACAATTTTATCATTTATATCTTGTAATAATGCAGAACAATACAAAAAACTAAAAGGTGAGTGGGTTTGTTCTAGTTGGACTAATGTTACTACAGGAAGCGATAATTGTAATAACAATGTTTATTTTAAATTTAATGAAGATAAAACCTATGCTTCAAAAATAGGAGGTAATGATACTACCGGAGAATATAAAATAATGAATGACCGATTGTACTGTACACCAAAAGGAAAATTAGAAATAGCAGTAGAAATGAAAACCTTTACTACAGATACTTTAGAGTTGGTAATGAGTCGTTCTGGAAATAAAGAATTACTAACTTTGGTAAGGAAATAGATTTATCTATGGTGATAAGGCTCATTTCGTAAAATAGTGAAGCCTCGATACAATTGTTCAATAATAAATAAACGTACCATTTGGTGAGAAAATGTCATTTTAGATAAGGAGATTTTACCTTGTGCTTTATTATACACATCTTGAGAAAACCCATAAGGGCCACCAATAACAAAAACAAGTTGTTTTATACCAGAATTCATGTGTTTCTGTAAATAATTAGAAAAGCCAACTGAGTCCATTTGTTTTCCGTTTTCATCCAAAAGCATTAAAACATCCGTATTACTTAATTTTTTTAAAATAAGCTCGCCTTCTTTTTGTTTTTGTTGCGCTTCACTTAAGTTTTTAACATTTTTTATATCTGGAATAATATCAAAAGAAAATTTAATATAGAAACTTAAACGTTTCTGGTAATCTTCAATTAAAGTGAGTAATTGCTTATTGTCGGTTTTGCCTATGGCAATAAGTTTTATAGTCATTTTTAGAAGCAATGTTTTTTGTGATGAAAAGAACTTGTTTTTTTAAATAGGCCATAAC
>NZ_JBSHNS010000439.1:0-23267 GCF_053601635.1 Pontimicrobium sp. MEBiC01747 | reverse complement strand
ATATTTAACGTACTCCCAGAGACTAATGGTAAATATATTTGCTCTCCTGAAGCATCAAATGAAAAGTTAGAGAACTGTATAAATTGGTCCGTTTCATTAACTTCAAAATATTGTTTTTGATATTGTATTAAATCTGCAAAGCTGCTATGTTCTATTAATACTCCTTTAGGTTTACCTGTAGATCCTGAGGTGTAAATAACATAGGCTAAATCGTTTAATAATGGTTTTGTTTTTAAACGTCCTTTTGCTGTTATTATGCTTTTATTGTTTTCCCATATTGATGAAATACAGTCTAGTTCTACACCGGTTTTGTTTATAAGTGTTTTTATGGATTGTTCTAGTGTTGTTTGAGCTAAAATTAACTGTATGTTGTTTTTAGCATTCCCTTTTATAATACTATCTTCAACCATATATTTAATACGATCTTGTGGGTAATCTGGAGCAATTGGCACATACGCTCCTCCTGCTCTTAATACGCCTAACATGGCTACTACCATTTCTACAGAGCGCTCCATACAAAGCCCTACTAAAGTATCTGCTTTTATACCTTTTTGTGTTAAATAAAGGGCTAATTGTTTACTTCTAGCATCTAACGTTTTATAGCTAATTGCTTCATTTAAATACCTTATAGCTGTTGCGTTTGGAGTTTGTTTTGCTTGGGATTCAAATAAATCTACAATGGTAACTTGTTTTGAATATGTTGTTTCTGTTGCATTAAACTCTGTAAGTAATTTTAGTTGTTCTTTTTCTGTTAAAATATTAATGTTTTTAACTTTATATTCTGGATTACTTACTACTGTTTCTATTATGTTTTTATAATAATTTATATGAGCATTAATTGTTTCTGCTGTAAATTTTGCTCTTAAATATTTAAGGTTTACTGTAATGCTATCTTTTAAGTCTATAACTTCTAACGAGTAGTCTTCTACTGCATTTTGCTTAAGCGATTCTATTACTTTTACGTTTGTATTATCTTTATTATTTAAAATGTCTCCAAATATATTTTGATAGGTATATACAATAGAAAATAAGGTGTCTCCTTTTCCTTTAGTAGCATCTAATGTTGTTAATAATTTGGCATAAGGGTATTTTGCATAATCTATGTTCGATAAAAATTCAGCTTTTACCTTAGTTACAACTTCTGCAAAGGAATCCTCACCAAAAACCGATGTACGTGTTAGCATCATGTTTATATAATAGCCTATGCTTTTTGCATATTTCTCGTTTAAACGGCCTGCTATTGGTGTTTTTACAATTACATCATCTGTACTTGTTAATCTATGTAGTAAGACTTTAAATATGGCTAACATTACTATTGAAAGGTTAGCTTTAGATGTTTTCGCTAATGCTTTTAATTTTAATAAGGTGTCTCCAGATATCTCTATACTACTTATCCCTTCTTTTTCTATTGATTCAAATGACTCGGTTTTAGTATTGCTATATGGTAATTCTATTGCTTCTATAGTACCACTCATTTTATTATTCCAGAAAGTAAAATCTTCTTTACTTTCTTCTGCTTGTAAATACTTTTTTTCTTGATTTACAAAATCGAAATAACTTTTATCTTCTTCTATTTTTGAAATTGGTAATCCAGAATCTAGTGCGTTTAATAGTGTTTTAAAATCTGATACAAAAGGGGCTACTGAAGTTCCATCGAAAACAATGTGATGCACCATAAAAAGTATATACGTTTTATGAGTTGTAGCATCTTTTCTAATGTATAATTTTGTTACATTTTTAGCTAAATCGAATGGTATAGATTGTAAAATTTTAAATTCTGCTTCTACGGATTCTGATATTGTTTTTACGTCTTCTTTTAAATAACCAGATGCCGATTTTACCTCTTGTTTAATAACTCCTTCTTCTTCATCGGTAAAAAATGAAACTCTTAGTGTTGGGTGTTTTTCTAAAAGGTATTCTGCTGCTTTATAAATAACGGTTGCATCTATTTCTTTATCAACGCTAAACCCTATTGGCACATTGTATTCTGTTGATTCTGGATTTTTATTTTGAATGAACCAAAGTCCTTTTTGTCCTTCAGACAATGGAAAATATTCTGGTAAATTATTCTTTTTATGTTCTCTGTTTTTTGCTTTGGCACTTTTTGTTTTTACAATAATAGTTTCAAAAACATCGAATATAGATTTAAAGTCATCTGCTCCTAAAATCTGTCCCATTTTTACGTTTACCCCAAAGTGTTCGTTTAAACGGTTTACAAGTTCTATTACTTTAATAGAATCGAAATCGTAATCAATTGGAGACAATGTTTCATCAAAATCTGCTGTAGGGATTTTAAATACATCATTAGAAATGGCTTCTATTGCTTCTCTAACTGTTTCTTCTTGTAGGGGTACTACGTCTTCTTCATTTACAACTTCTACTACAGTTTCTTTTTCTTCTTTAATAGGGTTTTTAGTTGCTGTTTTACTTGGGTACTCTTCTAAAATTAAATGTGCATTAACGCCTCCTACTGCATAACTATTAAGTCCTGCTCGTCTTGGATGTGCTCCATTTTTCCATTGGCATGGTTCTGTAGTTAATACTAAAGAATGGTTTGGATCTAATTCTGAATTTATAGTTTCTAACCCAGCAATTCCTGGTATTGTTTTATGTTCGAAAGCTTTTAATACTTTTATTATAGATGCCATACCAGAGGCTAGTTCTGAATGTCCCACAACTGGTTTTGAGGTGCCTACATGCCATTTTTTATCTGGGTCTTTAGAGAACTTTTTATATACTGTATCTATAGCGCTTAACTCTATAGCATCTGCCATACGGTTTGCTATACCGTGCGCCTCAACATAATCTATTGTATCTATTGGGACATTAGCTTTTAAAATACTTTCTTCTATAGCTTTCTTTAGGCCTTTAGAGTTTGGTGCTTCTATTGAAAACCCTTTCCCGCCATGGCTTACAGAACTTCCTTTAATTACTCCTAATATATTATCATTATCTCGCTCTGCATCTTCTAATGGTTTTATAATAATTATTCCTACACCTTCGCTTCTTACAAAGCCTTCTGCATTTTCAGAAAAGCTTTTTGTATCTCCTTTTTTACTAAATAAGCCACCAAAATCTGAAGCAACGGCTTTTTCCATTTCTTCTTTAGAGACTAAATTAACGCCTCCAACAATGGCTTGTTTACATTCTCCACTAGTAATACTTTGTATTGCGCGATGGATAGCGACATAACTACTTGTACAGTATGTATTAACTAATTCGCTTGGGCCTTTAAGGTTTAAGTGGTATGAGACTTTATTAGGTATTAAATATGCTAGTGTTTGATGTTCTTTTTCTGCATATTCTTGTGCTGCAATAAAAACACCTGTAGTTTTAGAGGCTAAGGCTTTTCTATCTATTTTATAATGCTCCATAGCATTAGATAGGACTTCAAAAATCAACTTTTCTTGTGCAGATAATTGGCTAATTTCTGATGCATCCATATTTAAAACAGACCAGTTTTCTTCTGCATTTTTTAAGTCTATTTGGCTATAGGCTACATGGGATGCTGTTGTTTCTTTGGCTAAGTTTAATTGTATATTGGTTGCTGTATTAAACCATAGTTCTTCTTCTGTTTTTATCGAGCTAAATCGCCCATTCATGGCCACAATAGCCATTGTAGCAGATGGCTTAATTTTTACTTCAGGAGTTCTTTTAATATTTTTTTGGTGACGTTTAGAAACTTGTACTGGTTTTGGGGTTACTACATGGTCTTTAACTTCTACATTTTTAGTTTCTTTTGTATCACTTACAACTGTATTTCCTGTTTTAAATAAATCTCCATGATCCTCTAACAAAAACTCTAAGAATTCTGAAATTGTAGTATAATTAATTAACGCTGTCGGTGCCAAATCTAATCCTTCGTACTTCTCGTTTAATACTTGCACTAGATTTATCATCATTACTGAATCGAATCCATAATCTCCAAAACCTTTTTCTTTATTAATTCTATTGGCGTCTAATTTTAATATCGATGAGATTAGAGTAAAGACTTCATTTTCTATAACCTTACTTAAATGGCTGGTATTTGTTGTCTCTGTAGAAACTATTATTGGAGAAGTTTTTATTGTTTCCTTAATGGTTACTTCTTCTTCTCCTACTAATTTACTGTGAATCTTCTTGCGTTCTCCGTAAGCTATTACGCCTTGTCCTGTTTTATTTTTTAATAAGGTTTCGAAAGCCAAAATACCTTCTGCTGTTGGCAAAGCGCTCATGCCCCATTTCTGCTTTACATACTTTTCGCTCTCTGCATCCATTGTCATCCCACCTTCTTTCCATAATGGCCAGTTTATACTTAAAGTATGCCCACTACGTTTTCCTTGCTTTTCTAATGCATTTCTATATACTGCATAATAGTCTAGCCATGTATTTGCGCTTGCATAATCACTTTGTCCAAAGTTACCTGTTACTGCAGCCATACTACTAAAATAGACTGTAAAATCTAGCTTTAAATTGCGAGTAGCATAATCTAAATATTTAACACCGTTAATTTTAGGTTGTAATACTTTTGTTGCTTCTGCTGTCGTTTTTTTAATTAAAAAGCTATCTGCTATTACTCCTGCACTATGTATAATTCCATTTAAAGCTCCGTATTCTTTTATTATAGTCTGTATAAGATGATCTACAGATTTCTTATCTGTTACATCACAATTATAATAGCTTGCATTTAATGCTTTTAATTCTGCATCGCTTAATTTTGAAGTTGAAGAACGACCAGACAGTATTAGTTTTGTTGTTTTATTTTTAGCTATATATGATGCGAATAGTTTTCCTAATCCTCCTGATCCTCCTGTAATTAAATAAACACCATTGTCTTTTACCGTTACTCCTGAATGTTTTGCGTCTTTAATTGCAGTTACTAAACGCTCTTGTCTATTACCGCCAACGTATCTTATCTCTTCTCCTAATTGACTTTGTTCAAGTCTTATGGTTTCTGCTAATTCTTCTACTTTGTTTACAGATAACTCCTCTACTCCTATTGTTTTGGTAATTAGTTTTCTACTTTCTAATTGTGCAGTTTTTAATAACCCACTTGCAAATGCGTAATCTATATATTCGCTTGTGTTATAGATTAAAGTTAATCCTATTGTTTGTTTTGCTCCTAAAAGTGGTTTTATAAGTTCTTGTATTTTATTGTAATACTCGATTTCTGTTGGTTCGTTTATTACAATAACTTCTTGCTCTAAGCTTTCTTTTAGTTTTTCGCCTAAATCTACAGATCCGCCTGCTATTAATACAATATGTTCTGTTGCGATTTCTTTCGCTTCATTATCTATCGCTTTTGGTTTCCAATGTGTTGTATAGGTTTGAAGCCCAAAATCTTTATTAACAGCTGTTTTAGAGCTTGTAGTTTTTGGTTGGATTGATTTTTTTACAGGTAAAGTTGTTAAGTCTTTAAATTGTAATAAAACTTCTCCTGTTTCCGATAAAATGTCTATGTCATAAATAACTACTTTATCTCCTATTTTATAGGTATCACTTTGTCTTACATGGCACCATTTGGCTTGCTGTACAGTATTATATATCGTGACTTTTTTGGTTGAAAAGGGTAAGTTTAATACTACATTTTCTTTTGCTAAACTAATTCCTAAAATAGACTGTAGGGCACTATCTAGTACTCCTGGTTGTAATATATAATTATAATCTTCCTCTAATGCTATTTTACTTAATGATGCTGTTTTATTATAGTATAATTGTTTAATGCCTTGGAAGCTGTTTCCATAATTAAAGCCTAATTCATTAAATATTGCATAACATTCTTCTCCTGTTTTACTACTATTAAAGGTTAGTTTTAAAGCATCTATGTTAACATTTGGAAGTTTTGTTTGTTCTTCTGTATGCAAGGTTCCTTGCCCATAGATAATTTCGTCTTTATCAAATGTTGCTGGGCTGTATATTTCATAGCCATAACCATTCTCTTCTTCGAATAAATTAATCTGAATTTTTTCGGAATTAGAGTTTACCTTAATTGGTTGTAACCATGTTACATTTTTTAATTGTGTTATTGTTGTAGCCAAGCTTCTTTCTCCTGCTTCTCTTGCCCACTCTAAATAAGCTACTCCTGGTAATATTTTTTCTCCTTCTACTTTATGGTCTCTTAAAAACGATTCGTTTCCTGTTAAAACTGTCGTATATTTTTGTTCTGCTAATGTGGAATCGTTAGTGTGTACTAATGGGTGTAATTTACTAATTCCTTTTCCTGTAGATGTAGTTTCACTTGCTTCTGCTACCCAATAGCGTTCTCTTGCAAAAGGATAGGTTGGCAAGCTAATTTTATTTGGCTTATTATTACTGTTATATAATAAATTCCAGTCTATTTCAATACCTTGACTCCATAGCTGTACTAAGGCTTCTACTTCTTGTTCTTTTATTGCTGTTTCTATATATGCTTTTCCTGCATTTCCTTTTAATATAAAACTGTTTGTGTGTTTTGTATTGGTTACATTGCTTAATAATAAACCTTCTCTATTTCCACTAATGTATTGAGCTAATGTTGTTTTTAAATCGCTAATATCGTTTACTAAACATGCAAATCGTTCTTCCATTGCTTGTCTTCCCACTTGCAATGTATATGCAATGTCGTAAACATTTGTTGTGCTATTAGTTTCTATATACTCTAAGATATTCTTTACTTGTACGCCTAGACGTTCGGTGTTTTTTGCAGATAATACTATAATAGCTGGCGCATGGCTGCTATAGTGTTTTACAGGGTTTACATACTCTTCTATTATTATATGTGCATTGCTACCGCCTGCTCCAAAACTACTTAACCCTGCTAGCCTTTTATTATTAGAGCTAGTGTTCCAATCTTGCAATTGTTGTGGAACGGTAAATGCTGTTTTCTCGAAATTAATTTTACTATTTAATGTTTTTGAATGTATGCTTGGTACAATTTGCTTGTGTTGTAGTTGTAATAATACTTTAGTAAAGCCTGCTATTCCTGCGGCAGATTCTGCATGTCCAATATTACTTTTTACACTTCCTATTGCACAATATTGTCCTGTTGCATTATTAAAGGCTTTATTTAATCCTGCAATTTCTATAGGGTCTCCTAAACTTGTTCCTGTTCCGTGTGCTTCAACATAGCTATAATCTTCTGGTTTTACCCCCGCATTTTGCATTGCATCTTTTATAACCTCAGCTTGAGCATTTAAATTAGGGACTGTTAGACCACTACTTTTTCCACCATGATTAATAGCTTCTCCTTTAATTACTCCGTAAATTCTATCACCATCTCTTTCTGCATCACTTAATCGTTTTAATAAAACGGTGCCTACACCTTCTGCTGGAACATAACCGTTACCGCCTTCTCCAAAGGCTTCACATTTTCCTTTATCTGATAAAAATCTGGCATTAGATAACCAATTGTATTTACTGGCATGTACGCTTAAATTAACACCTCCTGCTAAAGCGACATCGCATTCTGAACGGCGTATACTTTCGCATGCTAAATGTAGTGCTGTTAAAGATGATGAGCATTGCGTATCTAACCCTATACTTGGACCTCTTAACCCTAAGTAAAAAGAGGTCATATTGGCTACAGTAGAGACAAAGCTACTTGGTGAACTTTCACTTTTGTCTAAACGGAATAATTGATAGTCTGTCCAGAATACTCCTGCAAAAACACCTACTTTAAATAATTCTGAAAGCTTTGCAGGGTTGTAACCTGCATCTTCGATAGTTTTCCAACTTTCTTCAAGAAATATGCGAGCTTGCGGATCCATATTCTCGGCTGCTATTGGAGACATTCCAAAAAATAACGGATCGAATTTATCGGCATCTTCAATAAAACCGCCCCATTTACTATAGGTTTTACCTTGTTTTCCTTTTTCTTTATCAAAATGCGCATCTGCATCCCAACGGTCTTTAGGAATTTCCGTTACACAGTCTTTACCTTGTTTAAGGTTGTCCCAAAATTCGGCTATAGTTTTTGCTTGGGGGTAGCGTCCACTTAAACCTATAATTGCTATGGCATTATTATTTGCCGTTTTATTTTGTTCTTTTTTAACTTCTGGCTTATACTCTGGGTTTTCTGTTGTTACTATTAAGTCTCCCCATACATCATCTTCTATTAGAGCTTCTGGTGTTACTGAACGTTCTACAGGTGTTTTTTCTTGTTTTATATTGCTTTGTAAGGTTTCTTCTGCACTTGCTATTGGTTTTATTTCTGAGAATGCTTCTTTGTCATTTTCTAATAAATATGTGCTTAAATCTTCTATATTTTGATACTCGAATAATAATGTTGGATACAATTCATGCCCCACCTTTTCTTCAAGGGTTGTTACTAACTGCATTGTCATTTTAGAATCCATTCCTAAATCGAAAAATCCTGCTGTTATATCTATAGTAGCTGCTGGTTTTTCTAAAGCTATTGCCGACAATTCTTGTAAATAGCTTTGAATTAATTCTATGGTTACCGTTTTTACTTTTGTAACAGCTACTGGTTCTACTTTCTGCTCAACAGTTTTCGGTAATTCGCCTGTAGTTTCTTTAGAGAATGCTTCTTTATCGCTTTCTAATAAATACAGACTTAAATCTTCTATATTTTGATATTCGAATAATAGGGTTGGATATAATTCATGCCCAACTTTTTCTTCTAATGCTGTTACTAACTGCATGGTCATTTTAGAATCCATTCCTAAATCGAAAAACCCTGCTGTTATGTCTATTGAATTTGCTGGTTTCCCTAGTGCTATTCCTGATAATTCTTGCAAATAAAGCTGAATAGTTTCTTTCACTCTGGTTGTACTTATACCATTTGAACTCATAATACTAATATTTTGGTTGTGCTTGTAACGCGAGGTTAGGCTTGTAATACTTTATCGTTGTTTTCTTGTAACAGGTTTGTTATTAAACCTGCATGTCTGATACGCTTTATAGCTAAGTTTTTAAACTCTACTAATAGTGTACCGTTTGCATCATAGATGCTTATGTCGCTTTTTATAACTTCTGAAGGTGTATCGTATTTTTCTTCTTTGTGTTTGCTATAAACATAGATTGTTGAAGGCAATGTATTATAGGCTCTAAATTGCTCTATTGAAAATGGAATATAGGATACTTGATTTTTTGTAATGGCATGAAATGAGCTTCCTGAAAAAGTTGCACCATCTAAAAATGCAGGGCTTAAATAAAAGCGATCTAGGTATGATGTAGATAATTCACTTAAATGCAATTGCATTAATTCTTCTCTTCCTTTTTGATATACCATTCCTAAAGTCTCCATAAATTCACCATGAACTATATCTACCGTTCTAGCTGATTTATAGACTTCTGCCATGTTTAATTGACGTTCGCTATTTGTTTTAAAGGCCTCTATATTAAATGTTTCCTTTGTTCCACTTGGCATATTATTTAACCTACATTGCACATGCTTGTCCCATTTACCATAACTGTTTCCGTTATGATCTAATCTTCTAGAGCGTACCATTGCTTCGCTAATGGCATGTTTCCCTTTTCTAAAGCGTACTTCTACTCTACGGTTATAGGTTTCGTCTGTTGCTAATGGTTCTATAAATATGATTCGGCTTATCTCGAATGTTTTACCGAATAGAATTTTACTACATCTTAATATTAAGTCTAGATAGGTCACTCCTGGTACTATACTTACTCCATGTACCTTGTGATCTCTTAATACATAGTGATCATTATTCATATCTAAAGTAAATATCCAATCTGCTCCTTGTTTTTCTTTTTTCATATTAAAGTATGTTGCCATACTTTTTGCAGAGACGTCGTTTATTTTTTGAGGTTGTTCTGCTTTATTTTTTATTGGCTCTAGTATTTCTACTTTTTTTGTTTCTGTTATTGTTTCTGGCCAATAGCGCTTTTTGTTAAAGGCTATATTGGTTTTATTAAATGGTTTGGTAATTTTATTTGCCTCAGGAATACCTTCATTACTTAATATTACATGTGCATTATTCCCTCCTAATCCAAAGGCGCTTATTCCTCCTCTTCTAATTCCATTAACGCCATCCCAATCTTGTAATGTTCTTACTGGGTATACTGGTGAGTTGTTAAAATCGAAACGTGGGTTTGGTGTATCGCAATTTAATGTTGGTGGTAATTGTGCTGCACTTATTGCTAATGCTGTTTTTATAACTCCTGCTACACCTGAAGCGCTCATTAAGTGCCCTATATTTGTTTTTACACTTCCTACTGCACATTTTTGATTTGGATCACTACTTTTAGATAATACAGCGGTAATGCCTTTTAGTTCTATTGGATCTCCTATTAAGGTTCCTGTTCCATGTGCTTCTATATAACTAATTGTAGAGCGGTCTATTTGCCCATTTTCTATAGCTATTTCCAGCAGTTCTTGTTGTGCTTTTGGGTTTGGGGTTGTTATCCCCATTGTACTCCCATCATTATTTACTGCGGTTCCTTCTATAACGCTATAGATTTTGTCACCGTCTGCTATGGCGTTACTTAATCGTTTTAAAACTATAACTCCACAGCCTTCTCCCAATCCTGTTCCATCTGCTTTTTCATCAAATGCTTTTGTGCGTCCGTCTTTAGACAATACTTCAGCTATACTTAATCCTACAAAATGGCCTTCGTCTAATAAAATATCTACTCCTCCAGCTAACGCTACTTCGGTTTCACCTTGTCGTAATCCTTTTACTGCTAAATCCATCGCGGTTAGCGAACTACTACATGCGGTATCTACAACCATATTTGGTCCTTTTAAATTATAGATATGTGCCAAATGTGCTGTTATAAAGTTCTGTCCTGTTCCTACAATAAAGTCTTTATGTAAGTTCTTTAGTTTGTGTTTAAAATTCCCAACTCTAGAGCCTGCATATACTCCTACAGATTTTCCCCACAGGCTTTTTTTATCGTAGCCTGCATCTTCTATAGCTTCTGCGCTTACTTCTAACCATTGTCTTTCTAGAGGGTCTAATTGACTTGCTAGTGCTTCTGGTATTTTAAAATATTCTGGATCGAAGTCTTCTATTGTATCTAAAAAACCTCCCCATTTGCTATAGCTTTTTCCTTGTTCTTTATTTGGTGAGTAATATGTATTTATATCCCAACGATTGGCTGGCACTTCTTTTATACTGTCTTTTCCTTGTTTTAAGTTATCCCAATAGTCTCCAATGGTATTAGCGTCTGGAAAATGACATGCCATTCCTATAATAGCTATAGGCTCATTTTTGTTAATGTGATTTTGTTGTTTTGTTTTGTGTTTCTGCTCGACGTCTGTTATTAATGCGTCTTCTATTATTATAGATTCTGATTCTATTTTTTGATTCAAGACCTTAGATAATGCGTCTTTATAATGCTCTGACAGGTACTCACTTAGCATTCCAACTGTAGGGTGTTCTAATATAATACTTGGCGATAGGCTTACATTTCCGCCAAGTTCTTTTTCTAATTGTTTTACTAAGTCTGCTAATAAAATAGAATCTACACCGTACTCTTGAAATGGTATATCTAATTCTATACTGTCTGCTGGTAATTTTAAAGCTTCGCTAATTTGTACTGTGACCCAGTTACTAACGACTGTATCATCTGCTTTAGTTATTTCAACTTGTACTTGTTCTTTTTGTTTTGGTATTTGTAATAGGTTTTCTACAGAGAATACTTCTGGATTATATACCATAGGCGCTATAGTTGGCATCTTATCTTCTGGTTTTAACGCTATTACTTTATCTATTATGTTAGCACCTTCTAAATTGGTTAGAGATAATAGCCCTAGGTCTCTGTATATACCTTCGGTTACTTCTCCCATTCCTGTTTCTTTCCAACTTGGCCACTGAATACTTCTGTAACCTTCTTTATAGTGTAAGGCTGCAAAATTTTCTAAATAAGCATTACACATAGCATAATCGCATTGTCCTGCTCCTAAATGTGGTACTAATGCAGAAATGGATGAAAATAAAATTCCAAAATCTATATTATGTGTTTTTAAAACCTCATATATGTTATGTAATCCTATAACTTTTGGCTCTTGAAGTTTAATAATTGTTTCTATTGGTTTACGTATAAATGCTGGTGTTTCCATATCTACTAACCCAGCACAGTGTATTAATCCTTTAACCGCTCCCCATTGTTTTTTTATTTTATCTAATGCTAACGAAACTTCTTTTTTATTTACTAAATCTGGTTGTATTAATTTAACCTCAGCGCCACAATTTTCTAAAAACAAAATGTCTTTAATTTTTTTTGCCAATGTATTATTCTCTTTAACAATACTATTCCATGCTTGTCTTGGCGGAAATTTTTGTCTTCCTAATAACACTAATTGCTTTACTTTATGTTTTGTTACCAAATGCTTGGCATAAGCCATTCCTAACCCTCTTGTTCCTCCTGTTATTAATATTGGGCCTTCTATTTTTGCTTCTGCATTTAGTTCTACTGATTCTAGGTAGGGCGTTTTCCATTGGTTGTTAATGTATTGTAATTTTACATTTCTAGATACCGACGAGAGTGTTTTTAAAATGGCATTTACGTTTACTTCTAGTGTTGAATCTGGTTCTAACTCTAAACTTATACTGTTTACTTTACTATACTCGGCTCCTAATGTTTGGTATAATCCTTTGCCTATTATGTTTTCATTTGTTTTACAAAGTTGTACAAGATTTATATTTTCGTGGTTTGAGCGATCTATTACTTTTTGAATGACTTTTACCCAAGTATAGTCTTCCATAGATTTACTTCCTAAATCTATTACTGCTCTTACCGCTTTGTATGGAATATTTTCTATGTCTGAAAGGTTTACAACTAATGTTTTATTTATATGTTTAGTTAATGCTTCTGCTATAGCCTTATTGTCTTCTATTACATTTAAAATTAAAACTGTTCCTTCTATTGCAACTTCGTTTTCTAATGTTATTGGTTTCCAGTTTTCTTTGTATAGTTCTATTGTTTTTGCTGGGGTTTTACTGTTCTCAATTGCTTTTGGTTGTTCTACTATTTTAAATGTTGTTTCTGGTATCCAATAGCGTTGTCTAGCAAAAGCATACGTTGGTAATGATATAATGTTTGGACAGTTATCTTTATTGTATAATTGTTTCCAATCTATGCTTACTCCTTTTACCCAATATTCTGCTAAGGTTTTTAAATCTATACCATCTAATGCTATTTGCAATTCTTGATTTTCTATCGTAGTTTTAATTTTACGTGTATTACCTAGTAGAAAATTAGCGTCATTGCTATTTAAGTAATTTTCTAATTCATTTTGCAACTCTTTTATACTGCTTACAGAGATTGCTAAACGTTCTTCCATAGCTTCTCTTCCTACTTGTAATGTGTAGGCTAAATCGTAAATAGATGTTGTATTATTAGTTACTATGTAAGTTAATAAATGTTGTACTTGGTCTTTTAACCTGTTTTTATTTTTTGCTGAAATAATAACAACTGTTGGGTCATTACTTTTATATATTTTATTTTCAGAAATATATTCTTCTAATACTACATGGGCATTACTTCCTCCTGCTCCAAAACTACTTATTCCTGCTATTCTTGTATGTCCTTTTTCTGTAAACCATGGTGCGGTTTCTTTTTGTAATGCGAATGGACTATTCTCTAAATCTAAATAGGCATTAGGTTGTTTTAATTGTGGGTTACCTGGAATCGTTTTATGTTTTAGTACCTGTATTAACTTTATTACTCCTGCAATTCCTGCTGCTGGTTCTAAATGCCCTATATTGGCTTTTACACTTCCAAGTTTTATGTGCGGTGATACTGGTAATGTTTTACCGGCATCTTTATATAGGGTTTTAAATGCTAATTTTAAACCTTCTGTTTCTATTGGGTCTCCTAATGGAGTACCTGTTCCGTGTGCTTCTATATATCCTACTTGCTCTGGGCTTACTTTTGCAGATTTGTATGCTTTTATTAGGAGTTCTTTTTGTGCATTAGGGTTGGGTGACGTTAATGTATTTGCTTTTCCTCCATGATTTTCTGATGCGCCTCGAATAACGGCATGTATACGATCTCCATCTTCTTTAGCTTTGCTTAATGGTTTTAATACAATCATCCCTACACCTTCTCCTCTTACATAACCATTTGCGCTTTGATCGAATGTTTTACAGCGTCCTTCTTTACTTAAAAATCCTGCTTGACTTAATGGAAATAATAAATCTGGCATTAATACTAAACTTACACCTCCTGCTATAACAACATCGCAATCTCCGTTTTGTATTTTTTCTAATCCTCTTTTTATTGCTACTAAAGAGCTTGAGCATGCTGTATCTATTGTTTCACTTGGTCCGTGAAGGTCCAATAAATAAGAAATGCGGTTAGCTACCATAGCTTGTGATAGGCCTGTAATGACTTGCGAATCTGTTATTCTACTTCTATCTATAAGTGTAGCGTAATCATCAAAATAACTTCCAATAAATACTCCTGTATTTGTTCCTGATAGACTTTTAGGGTTTACTCCTGCATCTTCTAATGCATGGTATGCTTCTTCGATTGCTAATCGATGTTGCGGATCCATTAATTCTGCTTCTTTAGGAGATATGCTAAAATGTAATGGATCGAATTTATCTATATCGTCTATAAAGCCTCCCCACTTTGCAGTTGTTTTTTGCTTATCTTTTGTTGTATCGCCATAATATGCTTGCCAATCCCAACGGTCTTTAGGGATTTCGGTTACTAAATCTTTATTGGCTTTAATATTTTCCCAAAATGTATTTACATCTGGAGAGCCTGGGAAACGACCACTCATTCCTATAATTGCTATAGGTTCGTTTGCTTTATTTACTGAAGCTCGTATTGCACATTCTTCTTTTTTACAATTTTTAGGTTTTTTTAATATTACTGGGGCTTCAGTACTTTTCTCTACTGTAGCTGGTATTGTAAATTGATGTTGCTTTGCTACTGCTTCTTTATGCTCTTCTAATAAAAATCTTGTTAGTTTTTGTATAGTAGGATAGTTATAAAATAGTGTTGGTAGTATTTTTAAAGTGTAAAATTCACTTAATACGTTTGCAAATTCGGTTAGCCCAACTGAGTTAAAATCATAATCTCCTATTTCTTCTTCTGTAGAAATATTAGTTATTGATACGTCTAATAACTCGGATACTGTTTGAAGTAAATAGTGTTCTACTTCTTTTTCTATATTTATTGTTTTTGGAGCAGAACTGTTAATAGTGTTAGCTCCATTTATGTTTGTTTCTAGATTAGTGTCTTCTATTTTTAAACTTGTTTTGTCTGCATAAATATCTAACCAATAGTTTTGTTCGTTAAATGGGTATCCTGGCAATGATAATTTTGCATATTTTATGTTTTCAAAATATTTATGAATAGGAGTTTCATAACCTTTTGCCCATAAATCGAACAAAAAGGATTTATCTCTTGTATCATTTAGTTCATTTAAAAAGTCTACTACTTTTCCATTCTTTAAGAATATTTCATTAAGACTTAATTCTTCTTTATGGTTTCCATTTACATAATAGCCTCGTTTTCCTTTAGAGCTTATAAACTTATCTAATTTCTCTACTAAGTTTTCTATTGTTTTGTATCTAAATACAATACGTTGATTTAGTTCTTTTCTACTAATTAAATATTGGTATTCTAATTGCTTAGGGTTGCAATCGCTATGTTTTACTAAAAAAGTTCTTATGCGTTCTGCATATGGTACAAATTGTGATGCTTCTGTACATGATAATGCTAAATAGTAAGCGGTATCATTTTGCTCATCATTTTTATTGTTTTTAGTTTCTGGAATGTATTCTTCTAATATGGTGTGAATAACATTTCCGCCACCTCCAGAGTTATTAACGGCTCCTCTTCGTGGTATTTCTTGTTTATTTTCGTCTATTAATCTTGGCCAGTTTTCTGTTTCTGACGAAATATAATAGCGTGTTTTGTCTAGTTTAATTTCTGGACTTAATGTTTTAAATCCTTTTATTCCTAATTTTTTATTTGCTTTAAACGAATAGACTAACCTAATTACAGAGGCTAAACCAGAGGCAGCATGCATGTGACCAATGTTTGGTTTTAGCGAGCTTATTTTACATGGTGGTGTCTTTTCATTATTTAATTCTTTGCCAAAATATTTATCGGCTAATTTAAATGCTTTAATTTCTTGAGAGTCTGCTAAAATTGCAGAGGCGGCATGTGCTTCTATATGCGTCACCGTTGAGGGATCTACATTAGCTTCTTTATAGGCTTCTATAATTGCTTTGCTTTGTTGTCCTGAATCTGGGAAGGCTATATTTCCATTTCCTCCTACATGACTTGATTCAGATCCTATAACTAAAGCATGAATATTATCGTTATCGTTAACCGCTTCCTCATTTCGTTTTAATAGTAGGCTTACAACTCCTTCTGATGGTGTAAATCCAGATGCGTTATCTTGAAACGGGCTACCTCCATCTTCTGTTGTAGACATTAGTCCCATAGATTGAGAGCCTCCAAAAAAGGAGCGTGTCCATTCTTCTCCATATATTAAGCTAACGCCTGCTACAATTGCATAATCGACTTCTCCGTTTTGAAGCATTTTTTTACCATGATGTAATGCGGTTAATCCACTAGAACATGAGGTATTAATGCAGTAACTTGGGCCTTTTAAATTAAAGTAATTAGAGATGCGGTTTGGCAAATAGGTTTGTGCCATACCTAAACAAGAATAAGCTGTTACTGGAGCTTTTGTAAGGTATTCCATGTAAGGATTAACTTCTTTACCTACAATAACAGCTACTTTCTTATCTTTAAGGGAAGAGGGTAAAATACATGCATCTTCGAACAAATGCCACACAGATTGTAATAACTTACGTTGCTGTGGTGTCATATATTTAGCTTCTTTGCCAATAATATGAAATAGTTTTGCATCGAATCCTTGCAGATTTTTCACAAATGCACCTCGCTTTGGTTGTATCGTTCTTTTTGGGTCATGATCCTCCGGAATTACTTTGATCAATTGTTCCTGATTCTCTAATTTTTCCCAAAACTGCTCTATTGAATCTGACTCTGGAAATACTCCAGACATTCCAATAATTGCAACTGGTTTCTTTTTAGATACGTTATTATATTCTTCTTTCTGTGACATTTTTATATATGCTTATGTTTGCAATAACTTTAACCTCTTCACTTATTACTAGCACCTACTAGCCGTGAAATAATTGCATATTTTTCTTAAATACTTTCACTTTATCTTTTGCTGGATCTTTTATAGCCAATACTAATCCATCAGTATTTTTTCTTGCTGATAATCGTTCTATGTATTGCTCTTCAGATAAATCTTTTTCAGATGTGTAGTTCACTGGGTTTTGAGCTTCTAAATAGCTTGTCCAACTCTCATTTACATCGTAAGGGAAACCTGTAGATTCATATTGAGAATAATCCATTGTCTCGTTATTAATAAAGTTCTGAACATCTGCGTGTTCAAATTCTTTTCCTTTAAGGATGTAACACTTTTTTTCTTCTGGAATGACTACAGAGTAGAAAAATCCCATATTCAATAAAAATTCTTTACTTTTCATAATGTTTTAGCTTTATCTATTCTGCGTTTTCTAATTCTTTTTCTTCTTGTTCTCTTCCAAAATATGTAGCTCCGGTAATGATTTCCTCCTTTTGTAAGGATTGGTAAATCTTGAAGTTGTAATCTCTATATCTTGGGTCTGATCTTAAGATATTTTCGTATAATGGCATTCTAATTGCTGTATCGAAAGATTTTGTGTTTTCTACTAAATCTACTTCTGTATAGCGTTGGTTTGCCATAATTGTTAATGGCGATTGATTAATAATAGAGTGTGGCCACCATTTTGGGAAGAAAATAACATCTCCTGGTCCTTGATCGTAATAATATTTAGGAATGTATGCATATACAGGGTTATGTAATACGTGATAATCTAAATCGTAACGTATACTTGTAGAGCCACCAACAAAGGCAGAAGATAGCATTCCTGCTGGTGTATGCGGTGTTGGTATAATTTGTAACGAATAGGCGTGTAAAGGATCCATAAAGAACCAACGTTTTACTCCTGAAATTCCAAAGGTTGCACTAACATCATTATTAATATGCCAGTCTGTTCCCCAGGTTTTAAAGTTTCCTATAAATAACTGTGGAAATAATGGTTTTACTAAATTATCTACCATGTTATTTAACTTACTTACTCCAACATCTTCTAAAAGTTCTGGATAAGCATTAAAAAAGTCTACAGAGTTATTAATGTAAAATGTTTCTTTAGATTTTGGATCTAACTGATTTTCTAAAACATATTTAGCGGTTACTTTTTTAGCTCCTTCTCCAAAACCAATGTTTTTATCTGCTCCATCGTTTTTAGAGTAATCCATACCAAATAATTCTACATCTCCATAGTTTTTTATTAAGTACTCATGGTTCCAAGACTTTGCTGCCTTAGTATCATTCATTAACCCTTTTATAACTACTGGTGGTGCTCCAGGATCGCATAGTAGTTTAGTCAATTTTTCTTGATCTATTTCTTCTGGCTTGTATGCTTTAAGCTTTATGTGAGATTTTCTGTAATCGATTTTGTCGAAATCTTTACATTCTTTTTTAAACTTCTCAAACTTATTTTTAATAAACTCTTTCTCTGCATCTAGTGCATAGTTTGTAGAGGTTAATTGGTGTCTCATTTGAACATACGAGTAGTGTTCTACCATCTCAGCATCGTCTAAGTATAAATACTTAGCATTTTCTAAAATGCGTTGCTGATCACTATCATATTCGAACGCGTTCATATCTAGTTCTTTTCTCATTGTGATTTGTTTTTAAAAATTCATATATATTAGTTGTGATTCTAGTTATATAGAGATGCAAGACATTACATTAATACTTCCTCCATTTTAGCATAGTGTTCCTTCTTTAGGTAGTCGCTAAACTCAGCTAAAGAGGTATATTCTAATAGTACTGCTGGACGTACTTCTATACCAAAAGTGTTGTTAATGTCCACGCACAATTTGTTTATTTTCATAGATTCAAATCCATATTCGTCTATGTCCGACTCCCACTCTACAGCAGACGGTTCAATACTTAATAGTTCTGCAGATTTGTTTGTTAAGTACTCTTTAATTTGTTCTTCTAATTCATTCATTGGTTACCAGTTTTAATTATTATTTAAATTTTTGCTTGTTTATATTTATTATTTATATGCCTAAGCTTTCTAAATACTTTAAAAAAAGCCAATAGGAAGCTTGGGCTAAATATCTTAACCTTTATTATCTATATATTTTATTGGTTTTTTTAAAGTGTTATTTGAGCTCCTAGCACAATCCCATGGCTAAAAACGTCTCTTTCACTATGTGTTTCTCCTGCTGGAAATGGTGCGTTTGGAGCACTACCACTTATAAAGTTTAATGGTACATATCCATCTGTTCTAAAAAGTTCTAAGAATAATTTTGATGAATTATTTAAAAGTGCTGAAAACCCTAATACTATTTGATTTTGTCTTTCCCATGGTGCTCCATCTGGTCCTGAGATAAAATTAGAGAACTCACCAGAAACTGCATATTTAAAAGCACCGCTATTATTAAAATTATATTTAGCTCCTACTTCCATCGAAGATACTTTTGATGCTTCAAAAACATCAAGTGGAGGTGTTGGGTTATGTGTTCCTGGCCAAACTTCTAATGTTTTTGCAAAACCTCCTTTTAAAGTTAATCGGTCTTTAACATTTAGTTTCCCATAAAATGTATATGCTGGGTTATTATCTGCACATCCAGAAAAGTGAGTTACTGGAAAGCCGTGGCAGTATGCGCTTCCATGTAAATAAGAACCTCCAAAAAGTAAATTTACCCCTTCTTTAATATTTAAAGTATAATTTAAATCGAAAACAAAATTATTTAGTTTAGATGGCACATTACTATCGTTTACAGGCATTGTTAATGCTCTAAATTGCGATCCGCCTTGTACTGCCATAAATGTTGCATGAACATCCCATTTTTTAAATGCGACTTGAGCTCCATAGCCCAGACCACCAAAGGCATGCCATAATGTAGAGTTTGTAAAAGGGTTTACACTTCCTGTTATGCCAAAAGGGGCATCCATTTTACCTATAGCACCGTATACAGGAAATTTATTTAAATCTCCTATTAACACATATCCTTTACGTAATTGTAATTGGTTTCTAGTAAGTGTTGTAATAGTTCCAGGCCCAAAACTTTGTTGTGGATCGTAAAGTATTTCTGCATAAGCGGTTAACCAATTATTAACGGCTGCTGTTGCCGAAAATTGAAATGAATGTATTACTGCTTCACTTACTTCTTTTCCTAATTGATTATTAGGTGTTGGGTGGCGCATTAAATATCCAAATTTTGAATCGGTATTAGACTTTTGATAGTCTCCTAATGCTATCAATGATGCTCCAAATGTTAAGCTTTTGTTTTTAAGCGTTCCCTTTTGTCTTTCTGTTATTAAAATATTTATTTTTCTCAAATCTTGATTTGGTTCAAGCATTTTATATGAGAGCTCCGAGTTTATTCCTAAAGACGGTTTAATAGAATCTTTTGCTTTTTGAGCTATTGAACTATTTACCATAAATACTATAGCAAATAGTGTAACAATATGTTTCATGAGGGTTTTGTTTTTATTAGTTTATTAGTTTTAAAATGGATTGTTTATATATAGTTTTAAAGGTTAAATGTTTAGATAAGAAGTTGTTTTGCTTCGTAACGGTCTATATTGTGTTGTTTTATTATTTTGTTGTAATCGCCTAAATCAACAAACATTTGTTCTTGCCCTAATTGTATTGCGTAATGCATTAATTCTGCGCCTATTTCTGTTGGCATTGGTACAGATCCTTTAGTCCCTGTCATGAGGTCTATAGCGATTTCAGAAAGTTGCATTCCTCCACCTGCCCAGTATGGCCAATTCATTGTTATTGATTGTCCTTGTCTTCTACCATTTTTAACAGCTTTATTTCTTGCCCTTATAAAGCCATCTAGATAAGCATTAGCCATAGCATAATCTGCTTGCCCTGCATTACCGAGGGAGTGTAATGAAGAGAAGCATAAGAAAAATCGTAATGCGATGTCTTTTGTATGCTCATCTATATATTTGGCTCCGTATACTTTAGGCTCGAATACTGTTTTAATTTCTTCTACTGTTTTTTTCATTATATAGTTATCTCTAATAACTCCTGCACAATGAATAACGCCATCTAGTTTTTGATGTATTCTAAGAATTTTCTGTATTAAGTTTTTAACTTCTTTTTCTTTAGAAATGTCTGTATCATAATAAACAACCTTGTTTGTGTCGTTGTTTAATTCTTTTAGTTTTTCACTTTTAGCTTTATCTAGTATTGATCTCCCAACGAGTACTATGGTTACATACTTACTATGTTTTAAAATATTTTTAGTCATAGCAATACCCAAGCCTCCAAGTCCTCCCGTTACTAAAATAACGTCTCCAGACTTATAAGTCTTTTCTAATTTTATTGGCTTATTTATAATATTTATTGGACTAGTATATTCTACATAGCGTGTTTTCCCTTCGTACTTTATTATTCTATCGATATCTAGATTAGCAATATTATCTTTTAAAATAGTATGCAACGTATTTTCTTCTACCGTGTCTTCAACAAAAATTAATTGTGGTTTTACTTTGGTAGATTCTTGCCTAGTACTGTGTACTAACCCTGTTAATCCATAACTATTATCTATACAAGATTTTGGTAAAATAATTTGAATACTTACCGTATGTCTTGGTTTTTGTTTAATTACATTTTGAATGTATAGGAATACGTTATTTACTAATTCTGTGTATGTTTTTTCATTATAATACTCTGGTTTTGGTACTACCAATCCATTAATATCTTTTAATGTTACTGTATCTATATAACATAGAATAGCATGTTGTTCTAATACCGTAGTTGTTGCCTCATTAAAAGTGTTGCTTTCAACTTTATCCCATTTTAAATCGAAAAGAAATAAATGGTTGTTATTAATTTTATAAGGCGACTCTGTTTGTCCTTTTATTAAATCGTAAATAGGTTTTGGACGGTCTGTTTCTCTCATTTTTATTTTATTTTGTATGGGAGTTTTAATACTAAATGGCCAACAATATGTTGTTTTAAGGGTTGTTGTTGGTACAGGAATACGTTTTAAAATACTTGTGTGTTTTTGAATGCGACTCCATTGTATTACAGCGCCTTTTGTCCAATATTTAGTGAGCGCCTTTATATCTTTGGTAGTATAGGCTTCTTGAACTAATACTGCGTCTCCTGCTTCTATTTTATTTGCGTTATAAAAACGTTGTTTATTGTCTGCCCATGCATTTTTGTTTAACAACCATGCTTTAATACTTTCTAGTAAGTCTTTATACGTGTTGGTTATTATTGCTAAACGGCAGGTTTCTATATGTCTTCCTTCTTGTAAAGTAAACTCTAGTCTATTTAGTAATTCGAATGTGCCAAAGTTATCTTTTAGTTTAGGTAATGCTATTACAAATTGTTCTAATAGTTTAGTTAATTGTTCTTCATTTTCATCTGAGAATATGAAACTAAATTCTCGTTCATTTTCAACATTCTCTGTAGTCTTATTTTGATATTCTTCAAAAATTAAATGGGTGTTTACGCCTCCTATACCTAAACAATTCATTGCCATTCGTTTAGGGTTATCGGTTAAAGTTTGCCAGTCTATATCATTTTTTAAAATAGAAAAGTGCTTATCTAGAGTAATTGCTCCATTTATTTGCGATAATCCTTTTACTCCATATAATTTTTTATTTTGTGTACTTGCTATTAATTTTAACAAGCACGGGAACGTTGAGGAGGTTTCTGCATGCCCCATTAATGGTTTTAAGCTTCCCACGTAAATTGTTTTATCTTTTATTCCGTTTACTGGGTTTTTAAAATAGTTTCCATATACGGATTGAATTGAAACCATCTCTGATGTATCTACAAAAGATACACCATTGGCTTCTGCTTCTATATAATCTATTGTTAAGGGGTCTATTTTTGCTTGTGCTATGGCTTTCTCTATGGCTTTTTTCTGCCCTTTTATATTTGGACTATTCCATTTTAAAGGTGCTTTACCACCGTGGTATACTCCTATTCCTTTAACTACGCCATAGATATAATCTCCATCTTTTTCTGCCTCGCTTAAAGGTTTTACAACTATAGATCCTATGGTTTCGCTTCTTACAAACCCATCTGCATCTTCACTAAAGCTTTTAGTTTCTCCGCTTTTAGAATAAATTCCTGTAAGGTCTTCTTTAATTAATTCATGAGAGGATAAATTAAGTGTGGCTGTGGCCACAATAGCTTGTTTACAATCGCCTCTTTGGAAAGCGTGAGAGGCTCTTTCCATTGCTGCTATAAACGATGAGCATGCTGTATCTACTACTTGGCTAGGGC
>NZ_JBSHNS010000438.1:0-40516 GCF_053601635.1 Pontimicrobium sp. MEBiC01747 | reverse complement strand
GAGGTAGTAATAGGGGACCACGTTCTTTTTTTTCTAGACTAATGTATTCTTCAAATACAGGATGTGTATCCCATTCTTTTTTCTTTTTACCTCTATAAAATATGGTTCCTTTAATACAATGCGTCATAATTGGAATTTGATTATCTGCAGCATATTTCCATAATGGTAATAATGTCTCATCAAAGACATAATACCCTAAGGCAGGATATATTTTAAAACCACTAAATTTTTCGTCTTCTATATACCTTTTTATAAAACAATCTTGTAGTGTTACAGTTCCTGTATTATCATTAAAGTGATATTTTAGTTGTGTTTTGTCTTCTACAATGCGTCTAGGCTCTACAAATACAAAAGGTAGAATAGCATCTTTATTTTTACTTTTATTTTTAATATCTGCTAATTCTTGCATTTGGTCTTTATACTCGTAGCCTTTTTTTAGTTTTCCAGCGCCCATATACTCCATGTCCATAGGTAATACTATAAACTTACTACCAGAATCGTATTGCTGTACTAGTTTAGAAAACGTAGTGGTTTGTTTTTGATATATTGTAAAACGCCCAAGCAGTATATAACGATCAATTAAATCTCGAGTCATTTTACCTGGTAAAATAGAGAGTAGTTTAATGGACTTTTTTGCTATAAACCACAATAAGTTTCGCCCAGATTTTACAAATAAAATAACTATAACAACAATTAAAATAGTAATAATTAAATGGTCTAGAGGTACTAATAAATTATGCTCTGTTAGCCAGTTTTGTATTTTATATATAAAGTTATTATTGGTGTTAAGTTTTAACCAATTACATACAATAAAAATAGCTTGTACAGTAATAGCTGTTTTTAAAACCATAATTATGGTTTTAAGTACTATATTTCTCTGTACTTTTATTTTGGTTTTAGTTTTATTTCTTTGCTGCTCTATATATGGATCTTTATATTTTTTGTTTTTTTTGGTTATAAAACGCTTAAATATCCATA
The DNA here is from genome assembly GCF_053601635.1 of Pontimicrobium sp. MEBiC01747. Lineage (NCBI taxonomy): Bacteria > Pseudomonadati > Bacteroidota > Flavobacteriia > Flavobacteriales > Flavobacteriaceae > Pontimicrobium > Pontimicrobium sp. MEBiC01747. The sequence continues at coordinate 39,538 of NZ_JBSHNS010000438.1, read as the reverse complement.
AAATAAAAGGAACACTTAATAGTTTATAAAAAGGCCAAGGTACAAATGCCTTTGCTAAATAAGGAGGCACATGCTCCCCTTTAAAAATATGAGTATGGCAATTTATAATGGGTTTTTTATTTGCTGTAGCCATTGTAATAGTGTTTTAGTTTTATACGGTTATTCTGTATTGTTTGTATAGTTTTTTTGGCGTGTAAGCCTCATTAAATGCTTGTTGTTGTTTTTCGTTTAACCTTAAACGCTCCTCTTTAATTTTTTGGCTTAGAGGAATTTTCTCATCAAAATCATAAAATAAATCTTTTTCGTTCATGATAATTAAACGTCCTTTAGTTTTATTTATTAAATCTTTTAAAATTCCTCTATTTGGCATTGTCGATTTCCAATTACTACTAATAGCATTAAAGTCTAAAGTTGCCATAGCAACAAGATCTGGAGAGGTCATCATTTTTAATCCTTTGTCTTTAGCGGTGCCATTATGGCTTAAATGATGTGCTACTTTATAGAAAACGGTACGATTTAATAAATCTTCGGTTAAATGTTTTCCATTTTCAGGTTTTTTGTCCCAATCTATGTTATGCCAACTTTCCCAACTACCAAACTCTGCATCTCCAGGAAATAGCAATACTTTTTTAGAGTCTTCTAATTCAATTGCCATTGCAAGACTTAAATTATTAATACCAGTGTTAATTCTTAACGCAAGATTACCCGCACCACTTACTAGCCAGTCTAAATCTACAGTTCTCCAAAAAGTATCTTCTTTTTTATAGTAGTCCTTAATTTTTGTACAATTAGTTTTATATTTAGAATCGAACGGCGATTGGCCAACACTAGAAGATTTATCTGTTATTACTGCCGAAAATGAATCGCTGCGTTTTAACACCTTATTATGCTCGTAAGTATCGTTAGTGCCTTTTTTGCCATGTTCTTTTTTTACAGCTTTAATAGATTCTGGAGGGCCAAGTATATGAAATTTTACTCCTGGTAATTTAGTAATAGATTCTATTTCTCCAGGTTTACAATATCTAATATTGTCTTTAGCAATCTCATTTTTTATTATTTCCATGCCCTTTAAACCGCCTTTATATTTCTTTGTTTTATCTGGCGAAAAATGAAGTTCTTTAAAATCGTTTAGAGATTCTGAAAAATTATTAAATCGGTTTACAATTTCTTCTCCTTTAAACCCTCTTTTTAATTGGTTGGTTAATGCTGTATCTTTTAATTTAAGGTTTATTTCATCTGAAGCTATGGCGAGTGCCTTTTTCTTTTGTCCAAATTTTTCTTTCCATTCCTTTACCAAATCATCTTGTTCATCTTCGCTCCAAGCCATCCATATTTCATCGAAGGTAAAATCGTTTATAAATAAATCTGAACACGCATTGAAAAGATACACATGGTCTTTGTGTTCATGAGTAATAACTAATAAATCAATATGGCCATTAACATATGCTTTTAAATCTTCAACATATTGTGTTAAATGCTTTTTGGTACCTTTCCAAGTGCCTCCATCTATCATCATTGTAAAAATAGCAGATGTATTAGAAAAAAACTTTAGCACAAAACAATCTCCTGTTCCTGTACCGTACATTCTAACATCTACAGCTGTAATCGTTTTAGTATTAATCATAATTTTTTAGTGTTGGTGTAGTAGTGCAAAAGGCTCAAAAGCATTATCATTTATTTGCGCACTAAAGTATTTTTGAAATTCGCTCATGGCATTTACAGTAATTTCATTTTGAAATAACCATTGTTTTTCAATTTCCTTTTTATTTAGTACTATGCCTTTAGATGTTTTTAATAATATAGGTTTGTTAATAGAGTATTTTAGTTCTCTAGTGTCTAAATCCATTATAAGGGTACAACTACCTTTGTAAGAAAATAGTTTTTCACCATCCTTTAAACTAGGCTTATTATTAAGGTTACTAGTATATGGTTTTACAACTTTATTATCTTTCATTACTACAGCAGATTTTTGAATAATTGAAAAAATAACTTGGTTTACTTTGTTACCATTTGGGCCAACTCTAGAGACCAAACGAAGGTTTTGAATAGAAAATGCTGCCATATTTCTACCATAATCTGTAGAGGAGTCTTTTATACCAAAGCGCTTACCGCTATCTCCAAAAACGAGACCTGTTAATTCAACAAACTCGGAGAATTTGTTGAATTTAACACTAACTCTTTTGTGTAAGCCTATAACCTGTTCATAGTATTGCATATCCATAATATTTCGTAAATACTGTAAATGCTCTGAATAGGCTTCCACTTTTTCATTATAAGTATATGGAGCCTTAGATTCTGAAACGGCTCGTATTTTAAAATCATCTTTTTGTCTCCTTACCTTTCTATTGTATTCTCTTTCAGAATCTTCTCTTAGTGGTATTCCAGATATAACTGCTGTTGTTATTTCATAAATATGTTTTCTATGGGTATGGTAAGCTATTCTATTGGCATAACTACGTAAAAAAGAAGCAATAATTTTAATAAGTGAATCTGGTTCTTCCGAGATAGTAATTTTAGGATGTCTTAAACTTTCTATACTTAATGAGTTTATGCCAACAGGATAAATACCTCGTTTTTTAAAAGCTTCAATAAAAGCTAATCTATAAGCATAAGGGTCGGAACTTACTAAGTCGCTATCTGCGGTAATTATGGCTCTTAAGTATTCTCCAAAAGTAATATCGGTTGGCGGGCAATAATCAATAGCTCTAATACACATGTGTAGAATATGTTGAGCTGTTTTTGAGGCTTCTGTAGCCAATCTATTTACTAAATCGGGATGTAGCTCTCCTTCTGGTAAAATACCTGTTCCGTTAGATGCTATTCGATTTAAATCTGCTATACGCCTTTGGTAGATAGATAAAAAGGCTTCAAAAACAGCAGCAACCAAAATGCTGCCTCTTTCGTGGGGTTGCATAACTTCGTTATACTCATTTGGGTTGGGTTTTTTAGGTTCCCATTCTCCATTTTCATTAATGTCGCCTATAGCATCTCTTAAATTACCATAATGTCCAATAGCAACTCCAAATTGTTGTGCCAGTTCACCTAATAAATTTTGTCTAGATAAATCTCCTTTTGTTTTAGCTATTTGGTGTTTTAATACATCTGGAAATGAAAAATGCTGAAATAGTGCAACAATGTCTGCAAACCCTTCATGAAAGGCCAATACATCTGGGTTTGTAGGATGATTGTAATGATGTTGCAACCCATCTAATATGGCATGAGTGGTTTCATGCGCTATAATATCATGACTTAAACAGGTGTAAACTAAAGTTCCTGGCATTTGGTCTGCCTGGTCTATTGGGTTAGAGTGAAAGTAACCAAATAATAAGGCTTTCTTCTGTGGGCTGTAATAGGCATTTGCTTCTCTAATAGCATGTGGATATATACGTATTCTATCTATATATTCCTCGTATTTATCTTTACCTAGTGCGGGGTCGTATTCTAGCTTTCTGGTAGACCAGAGTACTTTTCTACCTAAAGCGCGTTCAAAATTTTTAATGGTCGTCATAACAACAGCATAAACCATTTGCTGATGAAACTTAGGGTTACTCTCGCTTGGAGATAGTCCGTTTTGAGCTAAAAAAGATTCGCTTTTAAAATCTACAGTTTCATAAAACTCTCCTACAGTAGGATCGTAATCAATAACTTCTATGTATTCGCCTCTTAAGGTTCCGTCTGTATAATCTATATCCTCCCAAGGCACTTGGTAGATTATCTCGTTAATACTGTGCGTGTCTAATCGTATTGATAAAGAGGGATCAAAAGCATAACCCCTAAGCTTTCTATGCGAAGGTGTATTCATAATCTTTAAGTACTTGTTTTATGCTATTAATACAAGACACCTAGGGAAGTATTATTTTTGAATACTAAAGATACATTATTATTTTTAATAAAATGTTTAACTAAGGGTTAAAAGCTTAATTAATAAGTTTTTAGATTTTATTTTTTATAGATGGTTATGTATACAGGGAAGTGATCGCTATAGCCGCCTTTGTATCGTTTGCCTACATAAGTTCTGTACGGGCTGCCTTTATATTTACCGTCGTAAAGCTTTAAAAAATCTTCGTCGAAAATGTTAGCTTTTTTAAAGCGTAGGCTATTAGATTTACGTTCAAAGAAGTTATGTGTTATTAAAATCTGGTCGAATAAATTCCACTGTTTTCTGTAAGTTGTTGTACCTCGGTCTTGAGATAAAAGGGTGTCCATAGGGTTGAACAAACCATTAGTTTTTACTAAAGATTTAATGCTATTACTTGCTGGGTCATCATTAAAGTCTCCCATAACAATAATTTTAGCATTGTTATTTTTTGCTTTTATTTTTGAAATAATATAGCTAACCTTTTGTGAGGCAGCCATACGTTTTGGCTCGGTTTGGTCATCGCCACTTCGTCTAGATGGCCAATGGTTAACGATAACATGAAGCTCTAAACCTTCAAACAAACCACTAACTAATAAAATATCTCTAGTGTAATCTACCGTACCATCTTCTTCAATTAATTCTACAGAAAATGTTTCAGAATAGGCAACTTTAAAAACAGAGTCGTCGTATAATAATGCGACATCTATACCGCGTTCATCATTAGAGTCGTAGTGCACAAACTTATAATTAAAGTCCTCTATGTGTTTAGATTGTACTAAATCTATTAAAACATCGGCATTTTCTACTTCTGCTAAACCTACAATTGCAGGATGCTTCTTCGTTTCTTTTTTTCCAATATTAGAAATAGCATAGCCTATTTTTTTTAGTTTATTCCTGTAGCGTTTTATAGTCCAACGCTTATCGGAAGTAGGAACAAAATCGTCATCGCGAGTAAATTCCTCATCGTAGATGTCGAATAGGTTTTCAATATTGTAAAAAGCTACCGTATGCTTTTTAGCTTTCGGTTTAAAGAGGTTTAGCATCAATTAAGTTTGAAAAGGCTAAAAATAGCAAATTTTATCTGCTTTCAATTATGTAACTTTGTCCTTTAAATTTATTTATGTTAGAAAAAAAAGATATAGCTTTAGAAAAAGCAGTATTAATAGGAGTAGTAACAAGAGAACAAGATGAGATTAAGTCTAAAGAATATTTAGACGAGCTTGAGTTTTTAACGTACACTGCAGGTGGAGAGGTTTTAAAGCGATTTACTCAAAAAATGGACATGCCTAATCCTAAAACCTATATAGGAAGTGGTAGAATGGAAGATGTACGCCAGTTTATTGAGGATAATGATGTTGGTACAGCTATTTTTGATGATGAGTTGTCGGCTTCTCAAGAACGAAACATAAGTAAAATATTAAACTGTAAGGTACTCGACAGAACCAATTTAATACTCGATATTTTTGCACAACGTGCACAAACTAGCTATGCAAGAACCCAAGTAGAGTTAGCACAATGCCAATACTTGCTGCCAAGACTACGAGGGATGTGGACACACCTTGAAAGACAAAAAGGTGGAATTGGAATGCGTGGACCTGGTGAAACTGAGATTGAAACCGATAGACGTATTGTTCGCGACCGTATCTCGCAACTAAAAGAGAAAATTAAAGCTATAGACAAACAAATGTCTGTGCAACGTGGTAACCGAGGTAAAATGGTACGTGTTGCATTGGTTGGATATACCAATGTAGGGAAATCTACTTTAATGAATACCGTTAGTAAAAGTGAAGTGTTTGCAGAAAATAAACTCTTTGCTACATTAGATACAACGGTTAGAAAAGTGGTGATTCAAAATTTACCATTTTTATTATCCGACACCGTTGGGTTTATACGCAAGTTGCCAACACAACTGGTCGATTCTTTTAAAAGTACTCTAGATGAGGTTCGTGAAGCCGATTTGTTACTACATGTAGTAGATATTTCGCATCCTAATTTTGAAGATCATATTGCCTCTGTAAATAAAATTCTAGGGGAGATTAAAAGTGCCGATAAGCCAACCATAATGGTGTTTAATAAAATTGATGCTTACGAAGCGGAACCGTTTGATGATACCGATTTAATAGCAGAACGTACCGAAAAACACTATAGTTTAGATGAGTGGCGTAAAACTTGGATGAATAAAATAGGAAACAATGCCCTGTTTATTTCGGCCATAAATAAACAAAACTTAGAAGATTTTAAAAAGCGTGTGTACGATGAGGTTAGAGATATACACATAACCCGTTTTCCATACAACCATTTTTTATATCCAGATTATGATTATGAGGATATGGGTAATGAAGAAGAGTAACTAGCGTAACGGAAACCCTTTACCAACCCACCAAGGGTGTATTTCTATTTCTAATCTTCCAGCTTTTACAGCAGGATCAGCATTGGCTAAACTATCGGCTAGTTTTAAAGTCGGTACGTTGTAAATAGTAATGCCTCTAATATCACCATCGTCTCCCATTGGCCCAGAAATATCGGCATAACCTAACTCGTACATTTTACCTAAATGTGCTTGGTGTTGTTCTTGTATTTTAGCTGCTTCCTCTTTGCTTTGCGAACGATTTTTACCACGTTTTAAAAAGGCTATAAAATACTGTTGCATTACAACGGTGTCTTTAAGGGTTTCGTCATAATAATTAAACGTTTTAAAACCTTTTGCTTTTAGTTCTTCTAAAAGTTGTTTCGTGGTTTGTTTTTTCTCTATGACCTCTTCTTTTATTTCGGTAATAGTCGTTTCTTTTTCAAGTTCTGTTTTGCAACTTGTAAAGCATAATGCACTTAATAGAGCAATTATAACGTATTTATTTAGTTCCATAATGTATAGGGGTGTTTGCTTAATTGTGAGTTGTAGTATTTAATATCTCCAGTTACTTCCTTACCTAACCAATTGGGTTTGGTAAACGTTTCTGTTTCTGTGTTTAGCTCTACTTCTGCAACGATTAAACCTTTATTGTCTCCAAAGAACTCATCGACTTCAAAAATATGGCTATCTACTTTTATTTCGTATCGTATTTTATCGATAATGCCTTTTAAACAGAGTTTTAATAATGCTTCTACTTCGTGTTTTGGTATTTCTTTTTCCCATTCAAAACGCGATAAGCCATCGTTTGTAGACTTACCTTTTATGGTTAAAAAACCCAGTTCGCCTTTTAGGCGTACACGTACGGTACGTGCTTTGTCTGTGCTTAAAAACCCTTGTATAATACGCGTACTTTTAAAAGCTTCGGCTTTAAAAGCTGTAGAGTTTACTAGGAATTTACGTTCTATTTCTATCATGCTTGCCTTCCGTGAAAACGGAAGTCTCTCTTTAATTAGTCTCTAAATTTAATGCTAAATCTATTAATTTTATATGAAACCACAATAGTTTCGCAAGTACGCGACTATAGTCTACTAAGACTTCTCGATACAATGCTTCGTGCCTCAGCATCACTCGAAGTGACGTTTTGGGTTTGTTTTTAAGCACTACCGTCAGTTCGAGTGAAATCCTTTTTTAGGATTTTGTATCGAGAACTATTTTGTTTTTTTGAATGTTATATTGTGTTATGGTTACTAAGACTTCTCGATACAATTTGCTAGCTCTAATGTTACAAAAGTGTAAAAGACGCCTTCCTTTAAAAAAGGACGATGAGTTTTTCAGAATGAAAAATCGGATGGTTTTACAAAAAATAGTGAAGCTTATTTTAGAGTTATGTTTTTTAGTTGATAAAACTTCTCGATACAATTTGCTCGTACCTCACAAATCACTCGAAGCGACGGGTAGAGATAGTTTTGAAATACTAACGTCAGTTCATGTGAAATTCCTTTTTTTAGAAATTTAGTATCGAGAACCATTAAAATTTGTACTCTAAACTTTACTATTAATAATGTCTTCATATATCTTTTTAACGGCTTTACTTAAGTTGGTGTCAAATTCTGGGTCGTTATCTTTTTCTATTGCAGTACGTATGCATTCTTCTATAATGTACCATGCCTTGTTTTTGTTTTTAAAATCTGCTACAGGTTTTGCTGTATAAGGTAAGGCAGTGTACTTCCCTAAGTTATAACGGTCGTCTTTACGGTCCCAACGGCAAAAATCTAAAATAATGGGGATTATTTTTAATTGTTGTCTCGGTAATATATTATCTACTATTTCTTTTTCGCGCCTGGCAATGGCCGTTTTAATTTCATGCTCTTTAATATATTTGGTTGCTAAAAAATTTGGGCTTACCATAAAAAAGATAATATTGGCTTGTTTAAATTTATCTTGTATCTCTTTGTTCCATTCGCTACCAGCCTCTAATTGCGAACAATACCAAGGGTTTTCTATTAAACCATCGTCGTGTAACGGTACTAGGTTTTTTATAAATTCATTTACTAAGGTTAAATCGTCTTTAGAATAACTAATGGCTACTTTTTTCATTTGTCCTTGGTCTTTGTCTGCTAAATATTGATTAAAACTAAATACCGAAAAGGTTTTAAAATTACTATTATCTGTATAATCATAACCTTTTACAGTGTACATTTTACTCTCTACATTGTTGTAGAGTTCGTTAATGTTTATGTAGTATTTGCCGTCTTTACTTACCATAATGTCTATGATATCGCTTTTCCAGTCACTTCTTTTTTTATCTTTATTTTTGATTGGTAAGTCGAATGTTTCGCCTTTTGAGGTTGCATCTAATTTAATTTCAGAATGGCGATAATCCATTACATTTTTTTCTTCTGGAGTTGTTGTTTTTAAAACAAAATCGACCACTTCTTTTTGCAGTTTTAAATTATTGCCTTGTTGGTCGCCGTACAATTGTAATGTCATGTTCTGTCTATCGTATATTACTAATAGCAATTGCTCGTCCTTTTCTATAATTAAGCCATTTTGCCAAAACATATAGGATTGGTCTTCGTTGCGCTTAATTTCGACACCGTATTCTTGAAAAATTTCTAACAGAATCACATTCATTAAATAGTGATCGGAAGTGATTACCACATTAGCATAACTAAAGGTGTATTTTTTTAGTAATTCTAGCCAACTCGGTTCGGCTTCTGGTAAATATTGTGGTACGTACCAAGTGTATTGTTTATCTTTTTTGCCTTTGGTTTTAAATATTAAATTAAAAGAATCGAGCAGGGTTTCTATGTTTGTAGCTGTGAGTCCTAAATTATTGCTTTTACCTGCATTTTTAATTTCTTCAGTAATTTTCCCATGGGCTTTTTGTAATTTTTCATTTAAAATGTCTTTATATATTAAATTTAAAAGTGCTTCTGGTTTATTAAAAATAATATTGGGTAGTTGCTCATGAAAGTACAAAATACAACCTGCTCGGTGTAGTGTTTTTAATATGGTATTGTCTGTTTCTTTAAACTCGGTTTTATAATCTTTAAGTGTCCAAACGGTTTTATTGGAATTAGCCAGTTTATCTCTAATCTCTATATAAATTGAAGGATATTTGTTTTTGCTTTGTATGTGGTCTATACGTTCTTCTAATATTTCGAATAAGCCATTAATACGTTGTTTTTTTAGTAAACTCACAGAGCAAGTATTAATTACAAAGTTTGATTTGGATTGTTTAGAAGCTTCTGTATTGTGAGGCGAGTACACTGCAAACTTTTTTAAATGTGCACTTTCTGGAAAGTGTGTATAATATTCTGTACTGTCAGTGTTTTCTAGGTCTATATAGTTTTCTACTAATACGGTTTCTATAGCATTGTTACTAGTGCTTAATTGCTCTGCACAACGGAGCCAATAATCTAATTGAAACACTTGCTCGTTAGCCTTACGGGTAGGATGTTGTTTTGCCCAGAGTATAATATGCAAGGCGTCTGGGCTAAAAAAGAGCTGGTGTGTGGCATGAAAATAGTCTTGCCCACCAAAATCCCAAAGGTGTAGTTGTGTACTCTCTTTTGTTTTAGAAAAGCTTTCGTAGACCAAACCATGTGTAGAGTCACTGTTTTCTGGGTATTTTGTTCTGCCGTCTATAGCTTTATAATGTTGTTGCCATAGAAATAATAAATTAGATTTGCCTATGTTGGTGTTGCCTAACAGTAATACTTTAATATCTTTTAAAAGCTGTTTTTTATACTCTGGTTGGTTTGTGTTTTCATTTAACCAACGTATAATTTCTTGTGCAGAGCTGTTTAATATGTTTGTAGGAATGTTTTCTATTGGATTTTCTCGAATAATTAAACTTTTTAAATGAAGTAGTTTTTTTAAAGGAGTAAGATTAGATATTTCATTATTAGATAAATCTAGTTGTCCTAATTTATTTAAATTTTCTAACGGTTCTATTTTTGTAATTTTATTTTTTGAAAGAGATAGTTGAATTAATTTAGTTAGATTGTTCAGAGGCTCAATATGCTCTATTTCGTTGCTGTTAAGTATTAAACGAGTTAATTTGTTTAATTCTCTAATAGCTCTAATTGAAGATATTTGATTATTGTTAAGAGACAGTTGAGTTAACGACCTTAAACTTTCTAGCGGGAAAATATTAGATATTTGATTAAATGGAATTGATAGTATGTTAAGCTCGTGTAAATTGTTTAGAGCTTCAATATTATAAATTTTATTGTCACCTAATGTTAATTGTCTTAATTTAATTAAGTTTTTAAGAGGTTCGATACTCATTATATAATTACTATCAAGTTCTAAGACCGATAATTGATTCAAGTTTTTAAGCGGTTTGATGTCTTGAATTTGATTATTACCTAAAAAAAGATGATTTAATTTAATCAAATTTTCAAGCGGATTTAGATTTCTAATTTTATTTCTAGACAGTGATAGGTTATTTAAGAATTTTAAATTTTCGAGTGGTTCAATATCTTGAATTTGATTGTCTCTTGCATGAAAATAAGTTAATTTTTTCAGCCCTGAGATAGATTCTAAATTAGTTATTTTATTATAACTAAGATCCAATACTTCTAGGTTAGACAGATTTTTTAATGGTGTTATATCTGATATCAAGTTTCCTACAACTAATAGTTCTTTAAGGGATTTTAAATGCGATAGTGCATCTATAGTGTATAAGCCAATATCAGATAATTTCAAGTATACTATTTGGCCAAGATTATTCAATTGATACTGACTCTTTGGAATTTCTGCTTCTAAAGTATTTTGTAAATATTCTAATTCATTTTTAAATCCAGGAGGTGGAGGTGTAGCCATAAGGTGGTTTTTATTATCGATTAATATGGTTTGCTATAGTGTTATAGCAAGTTATAAAGTAAGCACCAACTTTAGTTAGCGTTAAAAACCTAGAGCTTTTTACTTTAATGTTATAAATTTACAGCATGCAAAGCGATTTACCAATTAGAAAAATTATTCATGTAGATATGGATGCCTTTTATGCGTCTGTAGAAGTAATGGATAATCCTGAGCTTAAGGGTAAACCGTTGGCTGTTGGTGGTAGTGGTACACGTGGTGTGGTAAGTGCTGCTAGTTACGAAGCGCGTAAATATGGTGTACGCAGTGCTATGAGCGGTGTTAAGGCAAGACGTTTATGTCCAGATTTAATTTTTGTACGTCCACGGTATGAGCGTTACAGTGAGATCTCTAAAAAAATACGTGCTATTTTTCATGACTACACAGATTTGGTAGAGCCTTTATCTCTAGATGAAGCTTATTTAGATGTTACCGAAAACAAAAAGGGAAACCCAAGTGCTTCTATGCTTGCCGAAGAGATACGCACCCGTATTTTTAATGAAGTAGGTTTAACGGCATCGGCAGGGATTTCTATTAATAAGTTTATTGCTAAAGTAGCAAGCGATTATAACAAACCCAACGGACAAAAAACAGTAAACCCGGAAGAGGTTCTAGATTTTTTAGAGGCTTTAGATATTAGAAAATTTTACGGTATTGGTAAGGTTACTGCCGAAAAAATGTACCAAAAAGGCATCTTTACAGGTGCCGATTTAAAATCGAAATCTATAGAATTTTTAGAAACCAATTTTGGGAAATCGGGCAAGTACTATTATTATATAGTTCGGGGTATACAGCATAGTGAGGTAAAACCCAATCGTATACGAAAATCGTTAGCTGCAGAGCGTACGTTTAATGAGAATTTGTCGTCGGAGGTTTTTATGCTAGAAAAACTAGACCATATTGCCGATGAGGTTGCTAGGCGTTTAAGTAAAAGTAAAGTGGCCGGTAAAACGGTAACTTTAAAAATTAAGTATAGTGATTTTACCTTGCAAACGCGCAGTAAAACGTTGCCATATTTTATTAGCGATAAGGCCTTAATTATAGAAACGGCCAAAGATTTACTCTATCAGGATACGTTGAATAATTCTGTACGCTTATTAGGGATTTCGTTATCGAATTTAAATACTGAGAAAGTGGTTAAAAAAGAAAAACCTAAAGCGGTTACTGTGCAATTAAAGTTTGAGTTTTAATAATAGACCTTAGCATTTACATATTATTTGTATTAAATAATGCTTTTATAATACAGAGTAAAAACAATATGGTAATGCCAAAAAGTATAGAGGTTAATCTTTTAAGCATTGTTTTTCTTGACAAAATAAAGGGGTTGGTCGTTGTTAGTATTAATTAAAGTGTTTTGGTAGTAACTAGGATACCCACAAAATACGTTTTAAAGGGATTACTGTAGATTCTTTTAGTATTACAGATTTATCTGTTACGCCCCAAACGGTAGTTTCTACTTTTTTAAAGCCATCGTTATCCATAAATAAAATACCTACTTTACCGCGTTCTAAATTGCCTAAGGCCATAGCGCGTTTTAGTGTTATGCAGCGTTCGTTTTGTTCGGTTTTGGAAGTTAATACTTCTTCTTTAGGGAATTTTAAATATTTTATTTGTTCTTTTTCTATAGTTTCTATTTGTGTACTTAACATAATGTCTAGGGTTTTTATTAATATAAGCTTTAGTGGGTTTTTATTATTAATAATTACACTAAAATTGTTAATTATAATAATATTATTACTTATTTAACAGTTTTGGGATGAAAAACCCTACGATGGGGAATGGTTGTATTCTTTTTTATTGTAGTCTTTATTTAAATAATTGTGTAAAATATATTTTATGGGTTTTATGTGTAATAAGAAAACCAGCTATAATGTTATAACTGGTTTTTTATAAATTACTGTCCTCGCGTTAGCGATTGAATGGTTTGTTTGAGCTCCTCGAAGAGAGCGAGTAATGAAAGCGCGACCCTTGGGTAACGCCCTATGTATTATTTATAGAGTTTCGAGTAAGTACTGCAAACAGACTACTATAGATTCTTTTTGTTTTCTATATTTCTGTTACTCTAAGTGTGTTTACCATGCCTTTGTCTTGTATTGGCATTGCTGCTAGGCTTACTAGCATGTCTCCTTTTTCTAGATAGCCTTTGTCTTGTGCTATTTGGTTTACGTCTTCTATGGTTTCGTCTGTACTTACAAACTTATCGTAGAAGAAGGCTTTTACGCCCCATAATAGGTTTAGTTGTGTTAGTATACGTTTATTAGATGTAAATACTAATATGTGTGCTTTTGGTCTCCATGCCGATATTTGAAAGGCTGTGTAACCGCTATTGGTTAGTGTAGAGATACCTTTAGCATCTATTTCATTGGCCATATGTGCTGCATGATAGCATATAGATTTTGTTATGTAACGCTTAGTACGTATGTGTGGTGGCTCTTGTGGTACTTGTATTAGGCTAGAGTCTTCTACACTGCGTATTATGCTTGCCATTTGTTTTATTACTTGCACTGGGTATTGGCCAACACTGGTTTCGCCAGATAGCATTACGGCATCGGCTCCATCCATTACAGAATTAGCAACATCGTTTACTTCTGCTCGTGTTGGTGTTAAACTATTTATCATAGTCTCCATCATTTGTGTAGCAATAATTACAGGTATTCTTGCTTTTTTTGCACGTAGTACTAGCTTTTTTTGTACTAGTGGTACTTCTTCTGCTGGTATTTCTACTCCTAAATCTCCTCGGGCTACCATTAAGCCATCGCAATAGGCTACAATTTTATCGATGTTAGCGACGCCTTCTGGTTTTTCAATTTTTGCAATTATAGGAATTTTATGTTCGCTGTTTTCTTTTATTAGTTCTTGTAATACCATTAAATCTTCTGCGTGGCGCACAAAGGATAATGCTATCCAATCTACTTGTAGTTGGCATGCAAATTTTGCATCTTCTATATCTTTCTCGGTTAATGCGGGTTGAGATATGTTGGTGTTTGGGAGGTTTACACCTTTTTTAGATTTTAATGGTCCGCCTTGTATTACTTTAGCTTTTACTTCGCTCTTTTTGTCTGTAGAAAGGACTTCGAAAATGAGTTTACCATCGTCTAAAAGTATACGTTCTCCTGGTTTTGCATCTTGAGGGAAGTTGTCGTAGGTCATGTAGACACGCTTTTTTGTGCCTTCGAATCGTTTTCCTGTTGCAAAAACAATTTCGTCTCCTGGATTTACAATAATCTCTCCTTTCATAACCCCAACACGTAGTTTAGGGCCTTGTAGATCGGCTAAAATGGAAGCGTTATAACCAAATTCGTCATTTAATTCACGAATCATCTGTACACGTTCTTTAACATCGGTATAATCGGCATGAGAGAAATTAATTCTAAATACATTAGCGCCTTCTTCAAGCATTGCTTTTAATACTTTTTTTGTACTTGTTGCTGGGCCTAAGGTTGCTACTATTTTGGTTTTTTTTCTGTTTAACATTAGTTAAATATTAAATTGTCTTTTGCTTTTAATTGTTCTGCATCTATACTATATGCTGTAACAACTTGCGGTATGTTTAGTATTTTGTCTAAAATGAGTTTTTGTCTATTACTATTTAACTCATTTTCTATTTTTAGTATATAGTTTACTTTTTTATATTCTGGTACTAAATAGTATACTTTAGTACTGGTTTGTTGCGCATTAAATAGCGAGTTTACTGTATTGGTGTCTGGATTACTTTTTACCTTACAACTATTTGATACTAAATTCCATGTGGCTAACTGCGATGGGCTTTCCCACTCAAAAATAGAATAGGTAGTTTTTAGGTTACAGTTGTCTAGATCTTTTGGTTTTCTGGTTAGGTTTATTTGTAAAGCCTTATTTAAAAGATATGCTAATCTATAGTCTTCTATAGTGCAATGTATACCTATTAAAGTATATACTTCTGTTTCTAAAAAGTCATCTAAAACAAGTTTATGAATGGCCATTTATTGCTAAAATTAATTGTAAATATAGCATATAAAACCTTTATTATTGCACATTTTTGTACGAAATAGTTACGCAAACGTTATAGTATTGTTAGGTTTTTTATAGGCATGTTGGTTATTACCTATTTTATATTTAAAGTGTTTTAGAGATCTGATTCTGAAAGACAAAAAAGGCTCGTTTAGAAGCTTTTTCTTCTGCTTTCTTTTTAGAAGTGGCTCTTGCTTTAGATACAATTTTATCGTTTATAGAGAGTTTTACAGAGAAATGACGTGTGTTATCGTTTCCTGTATCTTCATAAACATTATAGTTAAAGGTTTTCTTTTCTTTTTGGCACCATTCTATTAATAAACTTTTATAGCTTATTACTTTTCCTTCGAGTTTTTCGATATCTACATAGGGTATAATAACCTGTTTGTAAATAAACTTTTCGCAGTATTTATAGTCTCTGTCTAGGTAAATAGCGCCTACTAAAGCTTCAAATAAATTACCATGTATGTTGTCTCCAAATTGTCCTTTTGGTATTTTACTTTGTACTAAGTTTATAAGCCCTAAACCTCGACCTAACTCGTTTAAGTGTTCTCTACTTACTACTTTAGAGCGCATTTTTGTTAAGTAACCTTCGTCCCCGCTAGGGACTTCTAGATATAAATGGTTTGCTATTACAGCGCTAAGCATAGCATCTCCTAAAAACTCTAATCGTTCATAATTAACAGTGTGTCCTTGACTGTTTTTTATATTCATAGAACGATGGGTAAACGCAGTCTCGAAGTGTTTTAAATTTTTAGGTTTAAACCCTAAAATTTTAGATATGGCCATAAAAAAGCCCTCGTTTTCTTTAGAACGAGAACCGAATATGTTTCGAATGCGTTTCATTCGAGATTTAGTCTAATTTTTTGAATAATACACAAGCGTTATGTCCTCCAAATCCAAAAGTATTACTCATGGCGACTTTAACGTCTCTTTTTTGTGCTTTGTTTAAGGTTAAATTTAATTCTTGGTCTATGTTTTCGTCTACAGTTGTGTGGTTAATTGTTGGTGGTACTATACCATGTTCTATAGCTAATATAGAGGCTATAGACTCTATAGCTCCAGCTGCTCCCAACAAATGCCCTGTCATAGACTTCGTAGAATTAATATTTAAGTTCTTGGCATGTTCACCAAAAACTTGAGAGATTGCTTTTAGTTCTGCAACGTCTCCTAAAGGCGTAGAAGTACCATGTGTATTAATGTGGTCTACATCTTCTGGTTTTAAGCCTGCGTTTTGCAAACAGTTTTGCATTACTGCAACAACTCCAATTCCTTCTGGGTGTGGTGCTGTCATATGGTGCGCATCTGATGATAAGCCTCCACCTACAACTTCTGCATAAATTTTAGCGCCTCTTGCCTTAGCGTGTTCGTATTCTTCTAAGATAATTGCTCCAGCACCTTCTCCTAATACAAAACCATCTCTAGTTCCATCAAAAGGTCTTGAGGCTGTTTCTGGACTTTCATTTCTTGTAGATAAAGCATGCATGGCATTAAATCCTCCCATTCCTGCAATAGTAACGGCAGCTTCACTACCTCCTGTTACAATAACATCACAATGTCCTAAACGAATATAGTTTAAGGCATCTATCATAGCGTTTGCAGAAGAGGCACATGCAGATACGGTAGTATAGTTAGGTCCCATAAAGCCATTTTTTATAGAAATGTTTCCTGGAGCGATATCTGCAATCATTTTTGGAATAAAGAAAGGATTAAATCTAGGGCTTCCATCTCCTTCTGCAAAGTTTAATACTTCGTTTTGAAACGTTTCTAGACCTCCAATTCCTGCACCCCAAATAACGCCAACACGTAGTTTGTTAACGGTATCTAAATTTAGGTTTGAGTCCGCAATAGCCTCATCGGATGCGACCATTGCGTACTGCGTAAACCTGTCCATTTTACGTGCTTCTTTTCTGTTAAGAAAATCTGTCACGTTAAAGTTTTTTAACTCACAAGCGAATTTTGTTTTGAACTTTTCAGTATCAAAATAGGTTATAGGCGCAGCGCCACTTTTTCCATTAATTAGAGCATCCCAGTATTCATCCTTGGTGTTTCCAATTGGCGTAAGTGCTCCTAGTCCTGTAACTACAACTCGCTTAAGTTCCATAAATTTTAGTGCTTATTTTTTTGCAGTGTCAATATAAGAAACTGCTTGACCTACTGTTGCAATGTTTTCTGCTTGGTCATCTGGAATTTGAATATCGAATTCTTTTTCGAATTCCATAATTAACTCAACAGTATCTAATGAATCTGCTCCTAAGTCGTTTGTGAAGCTTGCTTCTGTAACAACTTCGTTTTCATCAACTCCTAATTTGTCTACGATTATCGCTTTTACTCTTGATGCAATGTCTGACATAATTTTAATTTTTTAGTTTTAATTAAGACGCAAAAATAAAAAACTTTATTTTAAAACAACAGTTTACTGTGAAAATGTGTTTCGAATTTAATAAATAAAGTTCAAGTTATTGGCTTTTACCCCATAATTGTTAATAATTATTCTTTTTTTTGTTCGAAGAATTTTAACATTATAGTCTGTAAAATGAAACGTATTGTAATTTTTGCTTCCGGAGGTGGAACTAATGCTGAAAATTTAATTAAGTTTTTTCACAACAGAGATAATGCTTCTGTCATTCAAGTTCTTACTAACAATCCTCATGCCAAAGTGTTGGATAGGTGTAAAAAACTGAAAGTTAGTGCATTGTCTTTTAATAGAACAGCTTTTACGGGTACAGATGATGTACTTAATATTTTAAAGTTAGCTCAGCCAGATTTAATTGTTCTTGCTGGGTTTTTATGGAAATTTCCAGAGCATATTATTAACGAATTTCCAAATAAAGTGATAAATGTACACCCCGCATTGTTACCTAAATTTGGAGGAAAAGGTATGTACGGTATGCATGTTCATGAGGCCGTTGTTAACCAAAAAGAAACTGAAACGGGTATAACAATTCATTATGTAAATGAGCATTACGACGAAGGTGCAATCATTTTTCAGGCAAAATGTAAGGTTTTACCTGAGGATTCTGCTGAGGATGTCGCTAAAAAGATTCATGAATTAGAAATGGAGTACTTTCCGAAGGTAGTTGAGGAATTACTAAACGATTAATGCAACATGGATGTCGAATTTTATTTTCTTATTGGATTAATTATTGCTCTATGTTTGAATTTTTGGATTTTCAGAAAAACACCTGAAGATAAAGAATATGAAAGAAAGTTAAAAGAGAGTTTGAATGACGAGTTTATTACAGACCCAGAAACAGGAGTAAAATTAACATTGGAAGAGGCAGAAAGTGGTGTTTGGTTGGCTCACGATAATGAATTTAGAACAATTCCAGAAGAAGAACTAAATAAGATTGCAAATGACAATGAGAGAGAAGTGGAGGTTGCACTTAATTATATTAGAGAGAGTCGATTCTTTATAAAAACAGATTTGACTTACGAAGAAGAAAACAAGCTTAAAAAGACGAAAGTACTTAAAGGGTACGACAATTGGTTTTATTCTGATGCTTATAAATTTGAAAATGGTTTTATTTTTTTACCTTCTGTAGAATGGAATAAAAATCGTTTTCATCAAGAAGTACATTTAATGATTTGGTATAAAATTGAAACTATTGAAGGACACTATTTATTTAGAGAAAAAACAAGTTCGGAAAAGTTTTTTGATCGCATTAGAAATGATGATGATATTAAACTGAAGAATTACGAATGTTTTACGGTTGAAAAATCCCGTAATATTATAAAAATCAATACTATTTTAAATAAAATCATTCATAATAAGGGTTTAGAAATTGAAATAGACAACGATAATCTGTTTATTAAAACACTTAAACTAGTCGATTTAGAGGATGTTAAAAAAATGGAGCGTATTATTTTAAATCTAAGTTAAATTTAAAAGATTCCCGTCTTCACGGGAATGACAAAAGTGAGTAAGAAAAAGAAAAAATATTATACCGTTTGGAAAGGACATAAAACTGGTGTTTTTGAAACTTGGAAAGACTGTAAAAAGCAGATTAAAGATTTTCAAGGCGCACAGTATAAATCTTTCGATTCTTTAGATGCTGCCAAAAAGGCTTTAGAGGGTAATTATTTTGATTACATAGGAAAGAATAAAACCTTTAAAAGTGGATTAAGTGCTGCTGAATTAAAAAAAATAGGACAGCCAAATTATAATTCTATTTCAGTTGATGCTGCTTCTAGTGGAAACCCTGGTATTATGGAGTATCGTGGTGTAGATACTAAAAGTAAGAAACAGTTGTTTATACAAGGGCCTTTTGAGGAAGGGACTAATAATATAGGTGAGTTTTTAGCTTTAGTACACGGGTTAAGCTTTCTTAAAAAGCATAAAAGCAATCGTATTATATATACAGATTCTAAAACAGCTATGAGTTGGGTGCGTAAAAAGAAATGTAACTCTAAATTAGAACGCAATGCTAAAAATAAACCAGTGTACGATTTAGTAGATCGTGCAGAACTTTGGCTTAAAAATAATACATATACAACTACTATTGTTAAATGGGAAACAAAAGCTTGGGGGGAAATTCCTGCCGATTTTGGCAGGAAATAACGCCTCCAATAATCAACTAATCATTCATTAATCTTTAATAAATTTTCGAGTAAATCTACCATTGTCTTTTTCTATAATTTCTACTATGTAAACTGCATTAGATAATTGAGATAATGTAATTGTGTTACTTTCTAATGTATTTAACGATACTATCTTTTGCCCTAATAAATTGTAAATGTTTAAGTTTTTAATAGCGCCTAACTCCTTATAATTATTAAGAGTTAATTGCTGTGATTGGTTATTATAAGTAACCGAAAAATCACTATTAGTAAGCGTATTTTCGTCTACGCTTAAAGTTTCCTCTTGTTTGTATACTATAGAATATCTTGTATCGCTTTCTCCAGTTTCAAAAAACAAGGATACTGGAGCTTCTTTTAGGTTATAGTATGTACTATTTAAATTGTCTTTTAAATAGATAGGAAGGTCTTCAGGGAAATTTGCAGTGTCTTTTAAAGATAATGTATAAATTCCTGGAGATTCTATTTTTGTAAATAGTGGCATTTCATCTTCTATACTTAATGATTGTAGCCCTTGTATAGATAATTTATGATCTGTAATGGCCCAAGATATGTTATCTGGAATAGTACTGTAATCTATAGCATCATAACCTCTATCGTAACCGCTAGTAGCATTAGAGTCGTAGCCTAAACCTAATTCTCTTTCTCTATCCATGGCGTCTGTGAAGGTTAGCCATAACTTTGTACGATTATCTGTATTAGTACTAACTGAAGTACCTGTTTTAAAGAATGTTGACTCAGATAAAGATTCTCTTGCAAAAATACGTTGCGAGTTTTTAAAGACTAAAGTCCCTCCATTATCTACATTTACAAAAAAGCCTTGACCAACTGGAATGTTTGTTTTTGGGGCTCCTTTAGATGATGTTCCTCCATTAGTATCTGGTGCAGCTACTGCGCTAATACCCATCATTAAATTTAAGGTAGCATACCCGCCTTGATAATCTGCTGTGATGTGTGTATCGTTTGTTTCAAACTGTTCCCAGAAATAGAGGGTTCCATCTATAGCAGATAAATTATCGTTAATAAATTGTATAGCATTTAATGCAGAAGGGTATGGGTTTCCTACTAAGAAGTTATTCCCTGCTGTAACTGTATAAGAGTAATCACCGTTATTAGGAATGCCTTTAAAAAAGTAGTTTTCTTCTAATAAAGACATTGAAGGTGTGGGGGTTCTACCAGACCCTTTCATAGAATAACCAATTCCTGGTAAGATATCTGTTTCTATACCTAAATAATTCCAACCATAGTAATTGCCTTGAACTGCATTAAAACCATATAACCATTTGCTACTAAGTGTTATAGGGCTTGTTGTTGGATCTGCATCATTTTGAAACGCAAAATTTACAACGCCGTTGGTTTCTTCTAAATATTTAATTTTCCATGTACCGCTTCTATTTACTGGAGAACTCCAGTAGTTGTAATTATATAGGTTTAGAGAACCTTGTTGGCTTATTTTTAATTCTCCACTACCAGAGTTTGCACTTAATCCTGTATGGTTTTGAATTAGTTGAGCTTCTTTTTGAAGGTCTATTGTACCATTTATTACTACTTGATTTTCTACTTCTAATAAAATACCATTTTCTACTTCTAGTGTAGCTCCAGGTTCTACTTCAATTTCTCTTACGTGTGCGTTTGCTGTTAATATAGCTGTAGCTCCTGCTTTTACAGTTAATTTTAAACATTCGTTAGTATCATTTGGTGCATTTGCTGTACCAGATCCATTAAAAAATGTAGCTCCATCCCATGTAATTTCATCTAAAAATTGTAATGTAAAATAATCGTTATCGTTAAATGAAACATTAGTAGCTGTTGCTGTATTGCCTGTTATTGTGAGGTTATAGCCAACTGCTGTAGAGAAGTTGCTATTGCTATCTACTATTAATTGTAAAGGTTGACAATCTTGTTTTTCAGAGAGATCTATTGCGGAGATATCAAAACTAACTGTTACGGTTCCTAAATCGTTTATTTTAGATACTCTCCATTTAGAGCTTAATTGCTCTGTATAACTAACAGGATCTGTTGAAAATTCATAATTTGCGTCTTTAACATTCTCTCCCCAAAATAAATATGCTCCATTAGATAGTGCAGATGGTGTGTTAATACGTACAATTCCTGTTCCTCTAGAATCTGTATGGTTAGTGCCATCTGATGCTTGACCTATACCAGCTACTTTATGGTCGTAATCCCCATTACCAGAATTATCTTGAGTATATAAATCGTTAGAGGATAAAGATAATCCGTACTTGGCAGAAAGATAATTATCTACAATAATGCGCTGGGCAGTATTTACTTTAGATTTATAGATAACTATTTCTGGGATTTTTCCTTTATAATTTTGACCAATTTGAAATCTACTTGTACTATGTCTATTAAATGTAGAGGTGCCGTTTCTACTTACTAATAAGTTTCCATTTCTATACATTTGTTTTCCTGAAGCTGCATTAGCACCATAGGTCCATACAGAATAGTTGTAGTAACTACTTAATGATTGAGTTATGTTAACTCTAGCTGACGATCCGCAACATTGTCCTATATCGAAATATGCTTGATTATTACTCCATGGTATATGAGCATTAAAACGATTGGCATTTAAAGGATAAGTACCATATGTATTAGAACTTGTTTTAGAAACTAATTGTGTTACTGTAAATGTTGATGCTTCATTAGTTACAAAATTACTTGTTGTTAGGTTTAAACCTGTGTACAAAAAAGCTTGAGCATTAAATAGTACTTCGTCATAACCATTAACAGCATTAGAAACTATTGTTGGTGCTGTACCACTTGAAGGCGTTAGGTTAAATTCTGAATAACCAGCAGAATTCTCCCATGATGATACATTAGATCCAGAAGTAGTTAAACCGTTGTCTGTTTTAAACCATAGAATTAAATCGGAAGTTCCGTCTGTATTTCCTACACCACCAGGCCCAGTTTGAGAAAAGCTATTAAAGTTAAATAATAGGAAAACGAATATTAATATTTGAGAGGTTTTATACATAATTTGTAAGTATTTACATCAAAATAAAAGAATTGTGTTGTCTTTCTTTTTATAAAAAAGACGAAATCATGGTTAATTTCGGTTAAAAGGCATAAAATGACGATAAAGTGTAATTTAGTTGTTCGGTAATTTTTCATTCTTTTACTTTATTTTTAGGGGTTTAGGTATTTTATTACTGCTAAAACCATTTGAATCGAGTCTAGTTTATTTGAAAAAATGAACGACAGCTGCATGTTTATCGTTTAAGTGTACAAGCGCATTCTTAATTGTACAATATGCCTAAGGTTTTTTATACTTTTTTTTAGCTATTGGGGATTAATATATTGTTTTAGCATGTAAGAGTTAAAATGATGTAATTAGGGAACTAAGCTTTTAAGTTGTTTTATAAAAACAGCACGTTAATTTTGTATTACTATTTTAGATTACTAAAAATGAAACATTACTTACCTTTTATTCTTTTTACTTTTTTTTCGTTATTACTACATGGGCAAGAATCTAAGAAGGTTCTTTTTTTAGGAAATAGTTATACAGCATCTAATAATTTACCTTTAATAGTAAGTAATATGGCTAATAGTACAGGGAATGTTCTAGAGTACGATTCTAATACACCTGGTGGGCACCGTTTTTTAAATCATGTTGTTAATGCCACCAGTTTAAATAAAATTAACTCTAATGATTGGGATTATGTAGTGTTACAAGCGCAAAGTCAAGAAACATCTTTAAATGAGGAACAAATGGAAACAGATGTATATCCTCACGCTACTACCCTTTGTAATGCTATTAGAGCTAACAACGTATGTTCTGAGCCTATGTTTTATATGACATGGGGACGCGAAAATGGAGATGCTAATAATTGTGCAACTTACCCTTGGGTGTGTACTTATCAAGGCATGGATGACGCTATTAGAACAACTTATACATTTATGGCAAATAATAATCTTGCTGAGGTATCTCCAGTTGGTGCTGTTTGGCGTTATTTAAGAGAAAATCACCCCGAAATAGACTTATATGCTGGAGATGGATCTCATCCATCTTTAACTGGGACGTATGCTGCTGCTGCTGCTTTTTATACTATGATATATAAACTAGACCCTACTTTAATTACTTGGAATTCTAGTTTATCTGAAACTGTAACTTCTACAATAAAATTGGCTACAAAAACGATTATCTACGATGTTATTTCAGATTGGGATTTTACTGTAAACCCTGCCAATTCTAGTTTTACGCCAACAATAGTTAATGGAGAAGTTTCTTTTAACTCTTTAGGTAATTTAGATAGTTATTTGTGGGATTTTGGAGATGGTAATACTTCTACAGAATCTAATCCAACACATACTTATTTAGCAAATGGAGATTATGTAGTTTCACTAACTGTTACTAAATGTGGGGAGACAAGTACTTCTTCGCAATCGGTTTTAATAGATAATTTAAGCACACCAGAATTTAATTTGATACAATCTATTTCTTTATCTCCTAACCCTGTAAAAAATAAATTATATATTAATTTTATTAAAGGACCTGTTGGTATTGCTCTTCATGATATAACTGGGAAGCTAGTATTAAAAAAAGATGCAATTACAACGGAAACTACGGTTGTAGACATGTCTGCTTTAAGTTCTGGGTTGTACTTGTTAAATATTTCGGCAAGAGATGGGTTTTTTACAACAAAAATTTTAAAGGATTAAGTTGTCTATTTTTTTCTTAAGTGCTCTTTAAATATCTGTTTAATTTAGAGTATGGTATATAACAGGCATATTATTTTACCAAAACACCTCTCGCTTCCATTAAGGGAATGGGTTGTAAAGCTTTTAAATTAATAGTGTTTTTTCTAAATAAGTATGTTTTATCAAACATTTTATTGCCTTGAAAAAAAGACACTTTAAACTGGTTATTAAGCGCAAATAATTCTTCTTGCATTAATTCTATTTTTGCATAGCTTTTAGCAGGAAGCTTGTCTAGTTTTTTACGAAATGTGGACGTAATTTTATCTTCAGAATACCCATTAGTCACTATTATAACAATATCTAAATCCTCTGTTTTATCATTTATAATGTAAGCATTCCAATCTTGCGTTTTATAAATGTCGTTATACTCATTAACTACTGCAATGTATACATCTTCTACTTTTGGGATTTCGATATCTTTTTTCATAATATTTTTTGTGTAGGTAAGACTCTGTTTAAATTATTGTTGCAAAAATAAGAAGAAGTTATTTTCTATTGATTATATGCTGTAACATTTGGTTGGTTTTTATTACAAATATGAGTTAATCTTCAAAAGATAAAAATAAGTAAGTATAGTTACATGTTTTGATGATGTTAATTAGAAGAAATAGAAAATACCTTTTAGTAATTATGCTTTAGATAAAATAGAAATATATGAAATAGCATAGAGTTAATTGAATTAATATGGAAGAATTAAGAATTATAATCATTATTGGAATTTGTGTTGGAATTCTTCTTTATAAAAAAACAAAACCCAATTTTTTAAAAGGTGTTTTAGTCGCTTTACTACTAAGCCTTATTTTGCCTTTTTCGGAAATTAATGCGTTAATAAATATAGCGTTTGTAAGTTTTGGAGTTTTGAGCTTTATATATTCTATCTATAGTGTATTGCACAAAAATTGGTTGAATCTAGTAATTGGTTTAGCTGCTTTTGTTTCCTTTTTCTTTAAAATACAACATTATCCATATACAAGTCTAATACAACTGTTAATGGTAATACCAATAGCGTGTTATTTTTTAAGGTTTGTAAAGAAAAAAGGATGATTAAAGAATTGTCTATTGTAACTCTTTTTGTGGCATATGAAATAAGTGAATTTATGAGATTTTTTATAGTTTAATAAACAAGAAAAAAAGTAAAAGCCAAATGTAATAATCACATTTGGCTTTAGTTTTTATATTAATTTGTAATTCTACAAAGCACTCTTAAATTGTTCTAAGAAACGTACATCGTTTTCGCTTAACAAACGAATATCGCTTATTTGGTGTAATAGCATCGCAATACGATCTATACCAACACCAAAAGCAAACCCTGAATATTCGGTAGAGTCTATTTTGCAATTTTCTAAAACGTTAGGGTCTACCATTCCGCAACCTCCAATTTCTAGCCATCCAGTTCCTTTAGTAATTTTATAATCGGTTTCGGTTTCTAGTCCCCAGTACACATCTATTTCTGCACTTGGTTCTGTAAACGGGAAGTACGACGGACGTAATCTAATTTTAGATTTCCCAAATAACTCGGTTGTAAAGTATTGTAATGTTTGCTTTAAATCTGCAAAGCTTACATCTTTATCTATATATAAACCCTCTACTTGATGGAAAAAACAGTGCGAACGTGCCGAAATCGCTTCGTTTCTATATACTCTTCCTGGCGATATAGTACGAATAGGTGGTTGATTATTCTCCATATAACGTACTTGTACAGAACTAGTGTGGGTGCGTAATAAAATATCTGGATTTGTTTGAATAAAAAACGTATCCTGCATATCTCTCGCTGGGTGGTATTCTGGTAAGTTTAATGCGGTAAAGTTATGCCAGTCGTCTTCAATTTCTGGACCTTCACTTACATTAAAACCTATACGCGAAAATATATCTGTAATTTGGTTTTTTACTAACGATATTGGGTGGCGTGCACCTAAAGCAATAGGTTCTCCTGGACGAGATAAGTCGCCAAAAAGCCCTTTTTCTTCCTCATTAGCTTCCAATTCGTTCTTTAAAGCTGCGACTTTTTCTTCGGCTGTTTTTTTAAGCTTGTTAATAGTTTGGCCAAACTCCTTTTTCTGTTCGTTTGCTACATTCTTAAACTCAGCAAAATAATCGTTTAGCAACCCTTTTTTACCTAAGTATTTTATACGGAACGCTTCAACCTCTTCTTTAGATTGTGCTTTAAATGCTTCTGCTTCTGCTATAAGTTCTTTTATCCTGTCTATCATGATGGTCATTATAAAATGATGGCAAATTTAGTGATTTTATGTATAATACCGTTTGCTATTTTAAATATCTCGTATAAAAAAACACCTTCTGATTAGTGAAGGTGTTAAATTGATTTAATAGCTATAAGTTATTACTGTTTTATGTATACTTCTTTATAAGTTATCGTTTCTCCTTGTATGGTTTCGGTATCAATTATAAAGAAGGTATTGTTTTCAAAAGTAACAGGTTCCGTGTTAGATTCATTTCCAACAGTTATTGTGTACATACTATTTTGTTCGTTAGTCCAAGTGCCCGATGTAGATTCTTCTAATTGGCAAGTTCCAGAAATAACCTCATAATAAGTATACATGTAATTTCCATCGGCATTAAATATTAGAGTTTCTTGTTTTTCGCAATCTGTTAATGTTTGCTCTACGTTATTTTCAAAAGATTTGTGATAGGTCCAAGTACCAACGATTGGGTTTACTGCAGGAGGTGGTGGAGAGTCATCATCATTATTATTACAAGATGTAAAAGTGAGTACAAAAACACTTAAAAGTAAAATTAATTTTTTCATTGTTTGTTCGTTTTTTTGATTCTTTTAACGCATCAAACAATGTGCCAAAATTATGTTAATTAATGAATTCTATTTCTAAAAAATAGTTTACAATGGCTTCTTTCATTAAAACACTTTGCTCTCCAGCTTTTAAATGTGGTAATTGCTCTTTTACTTTATAATGTGGCCAGCCTTCTTTATCAACAAAATCGAATTCGTAATAGCCGTAAGGTTCTAAGAGTTTGCAAATAGCAATATGCATTAAATCTAACTTATGGTCTTTTTTAAATTTACGCTCTAATTGCCCTAATTCTTGCACGCCTATTAAATAAATAATAGCATCTAAATCTAAAGTTTCCCCATCTGCAAATTGGTTAGATAGTTTTTGTACTACTAATTCCCAACGTTCTTTTAATTCTTGATCTCTGGACATGTTTAGATTTTACTTATTTAAATTTTTTCAGTTACAAATTTAAGACTAAAAAGGTAGTTATTCTATTTATAATTTCCATTTTAAGCCAATGCCAGCATATTGGTTTCTGTAGCCTCTAAATGATCTTGCGCTAATGTCTGTATAATTTGTGTTTCTAATCCTACTGTAAACCGTAGCAGTTAATGATAAATTTCTAGTGATTTTGTGCGCTGCTGTAATATTAAATTGGGTGTACTTGTAGGTTAATTTTTCTCCTATTAAACCGTTGTTGTTTCTAGCGTCAATGCTTTTATAATTTCTGGTTGAATAAGATACATCTGCTTTTATTTCGGTATTTTTAGAATCGTAATTTAACTGTAGCTCTGGACCGTGTTGTGTAAATCCAGAACGATCAATTTTATCAAAGCGTTCGTAATAAATATAACTTGGTTTAATGTTAAAGGTATTACTTAGTGGAATGTCTAAATATGGGTTTAACTTAAGGTAACTCCAGTCACGTTTTCCATTTGGTATTAAATTAGTGGCATTAAAGGTGTCGTACTTTCTAATTTTATAAAACCCACGTAAACCTACTTTGTATCGATTATTGTTTATTTCCATATTTTGTCGTGTTGATAAGGAAACACCCATTTCATTAAATTGTAAATCTCGCATTCCAAAAGCATCAAAATCTCTAAAATTATAAAACAGTTTCGTGGTAGTTTTATTGTTTTTTAAAACTTTGAATTGTAATCCTACGCTAGCACCTAAATTGGTGTAACCTAAAGGATTTATAAGGACATCTTGTGCGCCATCTAACCCTGTTCTATGCATTCGTTTTATATCTGCATCAGCCAGCAATTCTATTGTTTTGCTAAGGTCTTTATAGTATTTTGCTTGACCTAGGATTTGCCAATAACTATCGTCTATGTTTTCGTAAAATAGTCTTGCTTCTGGAACAACTATTAATCGAAGTTTGCTATCTCTCCATTTAAATTTTTTTTCAAAATTTACTGTTATATCTTGGTAAATACTGTTAGAGATTAAATCATTTTCTGTTAAGATAGTATTATCAAATCGTACTGTGTTTGGACTTTTAAAATAGTTGTATTCGTATCCTAATTGCGACCCAACTTCTAGTTTTATTTGTGCTTGTGCTTGTATACTTATTAATACTATTAATGCTATGATTACTTTTTTCATTTATTTAAATTTTCGAGAAGGGTTATGTTTAATTGTTTTGGGGTACAGTTTATTTGTATAAGACAGTTATGAGCTTTGATATTAGTGTTTATAGTGTTTTTTAATAGCACCTCCCATGCCTATTTGGTTTACTAATTGTATACCTAAACCTGGTCTTACGTTTACTTCCATAATTTGTGGTCCTTTTTTAGCGTCTATAACTAAATCAATACCTAAATAGTTTAACGGGAATGCTTTTGCGGTATCTATAGCCAATTGTTTTAATGCCTCCCAATGTGGTATAGGTTTTCCGTTTATAGGTGTAGGATTATCTGGGTGACAATCTAAATAGTGTTTCCCATCATAAGTTTGTGTTAATATCCCTTTATCTAAATCCACGCCAATGCCAACCCCTTTTTGGTGTAAGTTTGCTTTACCATTAGACTTTGAGGTTGGCATACGTAGCATACCAATTAAAGGCTGTGCTTTTAGTGTGATAATTCTAAAATCTGGAACACCTTCTCCGTAGATTTCCGCAAAAAAAGGATGTGGTACAATACATTCTTCTATTAAACAACTGTCTTGTGAGTTCATAGAATAAAACCCAGAAACAATACTAGTAATATGTTGAAAAATACGAGCTTCACTTATAGGTTTACTTCCGTTTTTCCAGTTGCCGTTTTCTTCTTTTTTTAATATTAAAATGCCACCACCGCCACAACCATTAGCTGGTTTTACAGCTAAAGCATTATGAGTATTACACAGTTGCCATTTCTGTTTAATTTCACTTATGCGCTCTATAACTGCATAAGTCTCAGCACAAGCAATATTATTATCGTGTAAAATGGTTTTGGTTTTTACTTTATCGTCTGCTAATTGATAGTCTTTACGTTTATTATTTGGGTAAATGAGTTCAATATTTCGTTGGTTTAAACCCATTACGCCTCTTCTATTTTGTATTTTAAATAAGTTCTTAAACATAATTATGCAGCTTTAAGTTTAAAAATGGGATTGAATCGAATAACTTCTGAAAAACGCAACCCCACATAGCGTCCTAAGAACATGGATAAAATCATGATAATAAGTAGTATTTCAGGAAAAACTATTAATGCCGAAGCTAACCAGTTACTTACTAATATTAAATAGCAACAGCTTACTGCAATTAAAGTTTGAAAGAGCATGTTTGTGGCTTTGTTAAAGCCATCCTCAACAATTAATGTAGAAAAACGCTCTGCAGAAATGGTTAAAATTATAATTGGAAAAAAGCTTAACGAACTTAACCATGTAGCACTAGTGGTTGTACTTAAATACGACCCAACAATTATTATAATTACCATTAATGTTAATGAGATAACTAGTTTTGGTGTGTGTAATAATCCTAATTTTGAAAATGGTTGAGACAATAAACCAATGGCAAGAATTAGAAATATAAAAATGCTAATCCCAGTAACAAACCCTGTTTTTAATAATGAAAAAGCGATAAGTACGGGCAAGAATACACCAAAGGTTTTTAAACCAATAACATTTCGTAATATAGCGACGATAAAACCTCCAAAAGGAAGCATTAACAATAGCATTAACGATTTGTAGTTAATGACTTTATGGTCTAATAAACGTAATAAAGAAAATGAAGTGGCTTTACTTATTTCTTGAGAACTTGCTTGTATAAAAGGAATATTAATCTGCTGCTTAATGTAGTAGCTATAATCGAAATTAACACCTGCAGTATGGGTTAGTAAAAAAGCATCATCTTCGTATAATTCTAAATAATTTGCAGGGATATGAGCAAAATTGTCATTAACAGGATCGAAAGGAACCCATTGTTTATTTATATATAATTCTGCCCAAGAATGAGACGTTCTAGTATTATTTGTATTTAAAATAATACCACCTTTTATACGCGCAGGGTAACCTAACTGTCTAGAAAGTGCTACTAGTAATCTGCTTTTACCATTACAAGAAGCCATATTTTGTTCTAAAGCACTAACAGCATCAGTTAAAGTAAGAATAGGTTCGTTGGGAATATTTTTCACATAATTATGAAGCGCAGTAATAATAGCCTTATCTGTAGTTTTATCTTTAGATAGTTTAGTAGAAAGCGCAGCGATTTTTGGGTGATATACCTGTATGTTCTCAGTAGCCATTAAATACTTCTTATCTATAGTAGAGTAAGCTTCAAAAGTATCAGGAACAGTATAGGATTTAGATTTTCCTTCAAACTCAAAAGTATATTCTATTTTTTCATAGTGGTTCGTTTTATTAGCAGTCCAAATGCCTTTTACATTATTATTTTCTTCTAGCTTATTAAAACTAACTGTGCTATTCGCTAAAGTTTTTTCTAACGAAATTTGCTGACGACTAGAGTTTTTTGGCAAAAAAGATTTTATTTTAACAGGTTTGTCTTTTGTTTTAAAGAAGTACTGATAATTTACTGTATAGCGCTCTTCAGGATAAAAACCTCCTAATCTATCAGACAAAGACCAAAATTTTACAACTAAAGACCCTACAACTAAAATTAGCAATAGTGATAAAATGATTTTAAAATTGCTAGATGCTTTCATAAATATATTTTTATAGATTTGTAAGGGGAACAAGCAAACCTAAAAAACACCCCACCCCCTACATGTAATTTTTTTTTATAATGGATAATAAACCTTCACTATGTACCGAAATAATTTATAAGAAGGTTTACGACAACTATTCCGAAGAACTTAGAAATTACATTTATTACCGTTGTGGCGATTTTCAGCAAGCAGAAGATTTGGTACAAGATGCTTTTATAAAACTGTGGAATAATTGTAAAAAAGTACTTCTTGAAAAAGCAAGAGGCTATTTATACGCCATTACAAAAAATGCGTTTTATAATGAAGTTGCACATAAAAAGGTAGTGCTTAAATATGCGAAACAACCACAGCAAACAGCAACTATTGAGACACCGCAATTTAAAATGGAAGAAGATGAGTTTATGACAACCTTAATGGATGCTATAAATACATTATCTGAAGGGCAGCGAGAAGTGTTTTTATTAAATAGAGTTGAAAAAAAGACATATAAAGAAATGGCGGAACTACTAGGAGTTTCGCAAAAAGCTGTTGAAAAGCGAATGCATAAAGCATTAGTGAAAATTAGAAAAACAATAAAAAATATTTAATGGGGGTAGGGTAGAAATAAAATTGCCTGTTACCCTTTTTGAACACCAAGTTTATGTTTGAAGATAAAGACGATACTATTTTAGCACGATGGCTCGCAGGAGAATTGACTCCTGAAGAGTTGGCCGAATTCCAAAAAACCGATGCGTTTTTGGAGTATCAGTACATTGCTAATGCAAGTAGTCGTTTTTTAAAACCAACCTTTAGCGATAAAGAAGCAGTATACGAAAAAATAAAAGTGAATCGAGAACAGGTTAATATAGAAAAGCAAAGTGTTCCTAAAGTTATTACACTTAAAAAAGTAATATATACTAT
The DNA here is from genome assembly GCF_053601635.1 of Pontimicrobium sp. MEBiC01747. Lineage (NCBI taxonomy): Bacteria > Pseudomonadati > Bacteroidota > Flavobacteriia > Flavobacteriales > Flavobacteriaceae > Pontimicrobium > Pontimicrobium sp. MEBiC01747. Next base: position 7,369 of record NZ_JBSHNS010000438.1, on the reverse strand, counting down.
AAGCATTGCAGCATCGTTAATACTTTTAGTTGGCTTTTTATTTAATACGGTAAGTTACGAAACAGCTATAGGTGAACAATTGGCTGTAACATTACCAGATGGTTCTAAAGTACAATTAAATGCAAAGTCTAAATTAGAACACAGTCGTTTTTTCTGGAATAATAATAGAGAAGTGCAGTTAGATGGAGAAGCCTATTTTGTAGTTACTTCTGGAAATAAATTTACTGTTGAAACCAATTTAGGCGCAGTAAGTGTGTTAGGGACACAGTTTAATGTAAGAGCCAGAGCAAAAACAATACACGTAGATTGCTACGAAGGAAAAGTACAGTTTAAAGATGAAAAAGCAAATGCTAAAATACTAACAGCAGGGCAATCTATTAAGGTGCTAGACGGCGTATTGGAAGCACAAAAACACACTAATAAAAAACCGTCTTGGTTACAAGGTATAAGTACATTTGATAATGTGTTGTTAAGTGATGTATTAAATGAATTACAAACACAATACAACATTACTGTAAAAACAAATGATATAGATGTTAAGCAACGATTTAGTGGTAATTTTGTACACGATAATATAGAAATAGCGCTACAAACAGTTTTTAAACCAATGAATATTAAATACACATTAACCAATAATGTGTTAGAGTTGACCAGCCCTTAAATATAATATTATGAGATTAGTTTCTGTTTTGTTTTTTGTATTACTCTTTAAGATGAGTTTTGCGCAAACAGATATTGATATTACTTACAAAAATACCCCTTTAAAAGAGGTGTTAAAAGATATTGAATATAAAACTGGTACTTTATTTTCCTACAATGAAACATATGTGGCCGATAAAACCATTACCATTGCTTCAAAAAAAATAACGTTAGATGAGTTATTAAATACCCTAGCAGAACAGACTGGTTTAGAGTTTGAGCAAGTGGTGTCCCAAAAACAAATAATTATAAGTAAAGCTACTACTACAATGACGATTTGTGGTTACTTGTTTGATGAAATTACCTTAACCCCATTAGTATACGCAAGTATTATTGTAGATGGGACATCGCAAGGCGGAACATCAAATAATGAGGGCTATTTTAATATTGAAAAAGTAGCTGTAGAACAAACAATCACTATTCAGTATTTAGGATATAAAGATTTGAGTTTAAAAGCTGAAGATTTAAAAAAAGAACCCTGTAAAAAACTCTATTTAACACCAAGTTCGGAAACCTTAGATGATGTTATTATAAAAAGTTACATCACCACAGGATTAGATAAAAACAGTGATGGGTCTACTACTGTTAATAATCAAGAATTAGGCATTTTACCAGGACAAACAGAACCAGATGTATTAACAAGTTTGCAAATACTATCGGGGATTACAAGTTTGGACGAAAGTGCTTCCGATATTCAAATTCGTGGTGGTTCTCAAGACCAGAACTTAGTTTACTTTGATGATATTAAACTATATAATACAGGGCATTTTTTCGGAATGATTTCGGCTATAAACCCTCATGTTGTAGAAAAAACTAAAATCTATAAAAGTGGTGCCAGCCCAGAATATGGTGATCGTGTTTCGGGTGTTATAGACATTTCTACAACCAAAACAGTTACAGACTCAACACAAATTCAAGTAGGATTAAATGGTACACATGCCGATGCTTTATTAAAAATGCCTGTTTCAAAATCTGTTGGTGTTGTAGGCTCTTTTAGACGCTCGTATACAGATATAGTACAAACTCCAACATACGATGCTTTGTCCAATAAAGTATTTCAAAACACAAGAGTGGCAACTAACATGCAAGGACAAATTTTAGATGAAGAGGGAGAGTTGTTAGATGTTAACTCAGACAACAACTTCTATTTTTACGATTCTAATGTAAAGCTAATTATAGAACCATCTAAAAATGATAAAATTACTATTGGTGGGCTCATTACTCAAAATGATTTAAACTTTTCTTCAGATGTAGAAGGAGACAGAACAACCGATGCTCTTAAAATTGAAAATCAAGGGTTGAGTATAAATTGGTCTGGCTCTAAGTTTTCTAAATTTACACACGAACTAAAAGGGTATTACTCTTATTTTGATAGTTTTTACAGAAATACTTTTGCTGAAGATGTTACTATTGACGAAGAAAATATTAGAAAAAACACAATTAAAGAGTATGGCTTTAATGCAAACGTTGCCTACGAATTTTTGCCAAATCATAATGCTCATCTAGGATATCAGTTTAGTGATACTAAAGTGTTGTTTGAATTGTTTAGAGATAATGTAGAAAATGATGATCCAGATGAAAGAGACTTCAATCAATCAAGACAAAACAATAATACATTACATAGTTTGTATGGTGAATATGTTTATAAACCTGTACGTAAAAGCTTTATAAGCCTAGGGCTTAGAGCCTCTAAATATTCGGTAATAAATCGTGTGTTTGTTGAACCTCGTGTAAATATTGAATATCCAATTACATCATCGTTACGACTAAAAGCAACAACCGAAAGACGTTATCAAACTATTAGTCAATTAGTAGAATTTGAAGACACACAACTACGTTTGGAAAATCAAATCTGGACTTTGTCTAATACCGAAGACATTCCAGTGTTATCTAGTACTCAATATTCGGGAGGTTTTATTTACGATGCTAATGGTTTTGTTGTAGATGTTGACACCTATGTAAAACGTATAGATGGTTTAACCTCGTTTACCAATGGTTTTACCAATACTTCTAATGGGTTTTCTGAAGGTGAAAGTAATGTGTTTGGAGTAGATGTTTTATTAAAAAAGAATATTGAAAATTTTGATGTATGGTTAAGTTATACTTACAATAAAGTTACTTATAAATTTGAAGAAATTGCCTCAGAGTCATTCTCTGGTAATAACGATATTCCTCATAATTTTAGAGTGTCTACAAGTTATAAAAAAGGGCATTGGCAGTGTTCATTAGGTTGGCAGTATAGAACTGGAAGTCCTTTTACAACTGTTGAGAGTTTTGATGAAACCACCGAAGAGATTATATTTGGCAGTATTAATGGTTCGCGTTTAAAAGATTATCACCGTTTGGATGCGTCGTTATTATATCATTTTGGGTTGTCTAAAAAAGCTGGAAAGCATTGTGTTATTGGGCTGTCGTTTCAAAACTTATATTCGCGTCGTGTACCTTTATCGGTATCGTATAGAATAGACAGTAACCCAAATACGGGGTTGACGGAACTTAACAGAGTAGAGCAACGCTCTTTGGGGTTTACACCAAATGCAACATTAAGATTTTACTTTTAAACTACTATATTTGTTAAAAATAAAACTATTATGGCTGTTATAGATATTGTTTTAGCTGCACTTTTATTGTTTGGCTTGGTTCGTGGGTTTATGAAAGGGTTATTTGTTGAGGTTGCATCTTTGGTTGCTTTAGTAGGAGGGGTTTATGGAGCTATACACTTTAGTAATTTTGCAGCATCTTATCTAGAAAGTAAAACAGAATGGAGCGAGCAGACTATAAATATAACCGCATTTGCAATTACCTTTGTCATTATTATTGTGGTTATTGCTTTAGCTGGTAAAGCATTGACAAAGCTAGCCGATTTTGCTTCTTTAGGAATTTTAAATAAGTTACTTGGTGGCGTCTTTGGAGCACTAAAAATTGGATTAATTTTAAGTGTTGTATTAATTGTTTTTAATAAAATGAATGATACTATTACGTTTATAGACGAAGAAAATATTAACGATTCTATACTTTACAAACCAGTAAAATCATTAGCGCCTATGATTTTTCCTAGTATTATTAATAATGGGGAAGAGGAACAGGAGGAAACAGAGATTTAAAGTTCCTTAATATCCTTTTGAGGAATCCAGCCAGTTTTTCCATCAGCAATTTTAATTTTTTTCCAGTCGCTTACCGTATCTAAAATTTGTACTTTGGTACCTTCGTGTAATACAAAGGCTTCATCACTTCTATTATTTGGTTCACTTTTAACTTGACTTTCTTGTGCAAATACAATAGCTGCCTTGTCTTTTTGTGCTAGGTTGTAGTTGTGAAAGGTGAATGCTAAAGCAATACAGGCTAAAAATATAGAAGCTAAACTACTTATAAAGTATAATCGTTTTGCAGTAGTAGTGTATGTAAAGTAATATAACAGAAATAAAATAACGAAGCCAAAGACTAAAACAACAGAGAGTTTAGCCCAACCATCGAAAGTGAAACTATTAGTTATTTTATTCATGAATTTTTTAATACCAATTTCTGGTAAGGTTTCAATGGCGTCAATTTTCATGTTATTGGCAAAGGCCATGTTATTTTTTATATCGGTGTCGTTTGGTGCTAATTTTGCAGCTTTCTCGTAGTAATATATACTAGGTGCAATATGATTTAGTTTATAGTGTGCATTAGCAATATTAAAATAGAGTTCAGCAGAGTGCGAGTCGCCTTCTAAAATGGCGTCATATTTATCTAAAGCTTCAGCATATTTACCGTCGTTGTATAGCTTATTTGCTTGCTCGAAAACAGTATTGTCTTGTGCAGAAATATTTCCGCTTAAAAGAAAAAGTAATATGTATAATAATGATTTCATTGCTTTTATAATCTTTATGCTTAATAAAACTTATCTTATCTGTTTGTCTATTTTATTAATAGTTTGTGCTGCCTTATCGTAATCTTGCTGCATGGTTACAGAAGTAAAAGGCGTATATCGTGCCAGCTCGCAGCTTTCTAGAAGGCTGTCAAATTCTGAAATAACTGAAATTTCTACTTTTCGTTCAGATAATAATGTTTTAATTCTATCCTTACTAAAATCGCTAGTTTCTATATTAAGTTTAGCTTTTAAATAGTTGTGTAATGCTTTTTCTAGAGCAATATAAAAGCTTTCTTTGTTTCCTAGTGCTTTTTTTGCTTCTCCTAAATAGCGTTTTGCTAAACGGTCTGCTTTTCTTAATCTATTGCCAACAACATCGGCATCGCGTTCTGCTTTCTTTTTTCTAAATACTATAGCTAAAGGTATGGCTAAAAAAGGAAGAAGTAGTGCTGTCCAAAATGAGGTAGACTTAAAGAAAATTGTACTTTGTTTTGGTTCTAAATTTGCATTGGTTTTTATAAACGCAAATTGGTCGTTACTAAGTACTACAGCTTGTTTCCCTGAAGCGTTATTTGTGCTAGTTGTGTTTTCTGAGCTACCAAAAGTTGGGCCTTCTAACACATTTATAACTGTTTCTTTGGTAGAAAGACGTTTGTATGTTTCTGTTTTTATATCGAAATACGAAAATGAGATGCTAGGTATTGGGTACTTCCCTTTGTATTGTGGAACAATTGTATAACTGTCTGCTATACGGCCTTGCATGCCACTTGTGTTTGTTTTTATAGCTTCTTGATGTTCTGGTTCGTATACTTCTAATGAGCTTGGTAAGTTTAGTTTTGGAAGCTCAAACAATTTTAAGTTTCCTTTTCCAGAGACTTCTACTTTGGCTTGTAAGGATTCTGTTGCATTAAGTTCTGTTTTAGAGGTGGATAAATTAAATTGAAACTCTCCAACAGCTCCTGTAAAATCTAATGGTTTTCCTGCTTCTGGTAATGGTTTTACATTAATGGTTCTATTACCTGCAGATACGGTTTTGTGTACTTGTGTCATTAAACGTCCTCCAAAGATGTCTCTTCTATTGGTAGGGACGTCTACTGTGATATCAAGGCTAAGTGGCTCTATACTTAATTTTCCTGTTTTTTGAGGGTATAATACAGATTTACGTAGTACAACATAACGGTAATCTTCTCCTTTGTAGGTACCATTAAGTATTTTAAGTCCTTTTATATCTATATTCTGGCTCCAAAAATCATCAAATTTAGGGTTGTCTATTTCTCGCCAATTGCTTACTCCTGTATTTGGTGAAACATACAGTCTGTATTCTACAGTTATTGCTTCGTTTAAATAAGGGTTATAATTGGAAACGTCTGCAACTAGATGAATGTTCTCTGAAGCAATATAATCGGCGTTGTTGCCATCTTTTGGTTTGTCTACAGCTTTAGTTACAGTAATTTTTATAGGGGATGTTTTATAAGTTTGCCCATCTACTACAATGGTTGCCTGTTTAATGGTGAAGTTTCCTCGTTTTTGTGGTGCAAGGAAAAAACTATATGTTTTTTTATAGGATCGTTTTCCGTTAATCCAAGAGGTGCTTACCGATTGGTTTGGTCCAGCTACAATTTTAAAGTTGTCGAAGTTAGGTGCGTTAAAGTTATCTCCGTCTTTATTCATTTCGAAGTCAACGCGTAAACGCTCATTTATTCCTAATTTCTTCTTACTTACTTTTGCTTCAAATTTTATTTGAGCCGAAAGTATACTTGTACTAAGTATTAATAGAAGTAACGTTATGTGCTTTATTTGTTTCATAATGGTTAATGAACAACGATTAACAAAATTTAAATTGTTGTTTTCTATTTGTTTTACCAATCTTTTTCTGTTTGTACTTTAACTCCTTTTGCTTTTTTAGCATTCATTTTTTCTTGAACCTTTTGTTCTTGGTTATTCATTGCTTCTAGCAAATTTTTAATTTGCTGTTGCGATAATTGCCCAGGTTGTTGCTGTGGTTTTTGTTGTTCTTTCTTATCGTCTCCTTCTTTTCCTTTATCGTCTTTTTCATCTTTAGGCTTTCCTTTGTCGTCTTTTTGGTCGTCTCCTTCTTTTTTGTCTTTATCGCCTTTATCTTTTTGATCTTCTTTATTCTCGTCCTTCTTGTCTTTTTCTTTCTTATCCTTTTCGTCCTTATTCTTGTCTTCTTTTTTATCTTTTTTATCGTCTCCTTTGTCGTCTTGTTCTTGCTCTTGTTCTTGTTTTTTTGCGCATTCTTTGGCAAGACCTAAATTGTATCTAGATTCATCGTCGGTAGGATCGTTTCTTAAGGCATTTTTGTAGGCTTCTACAGCTTGTTTACATTCGTTATTTTGCATTAAAATGTTACCTATATTATGATATGCTCTATGTTTTTCGGCCTTGTCTGTTGCATTTTTTGCTGCTTGTTTATTACGGTATAAGGCTTCTTCGTAATTGCCTTCTTTGTAATATGAGTGTGCTAAATTGTATGTGCCTGCGACACTTGTTGGCTTTTGAGATAAGGCTTTACGATATTCCATTTCTGCAGAAATAAAATCATCATTACTAGCCAAATCATTTGCTTTGTATACTAAATCGTTAGCTTTTTTTGTAGCTAATTCTAAGGCTTTATCTTCTTCTTGAGCATAAGAAAATACTGTTGTTAGTAGTAGTATGTAAATTATTATCTGTTTCATTTTATTTTAACTTCGTGCTTTTCTGACTTTTAAAGGTATAAAATCATCTTTCTTTTTCTTGTTAATGATTTTATAAAATTAGCTGTGTTGCTAATTGGTTAAAAGTTTTCGTTAAATA
>NZ_JBSHNS010000437.1:0-36135 GCF_053601635.1 Pontimicrobium sp. MEBiC01747 | reverse complement strand
GATACAAGCTGCCCTAATCCTAACATAGAAAGGTTTACCAATTATAATAATATAGCCGCAATATATATTGTAAAGGAAGATTATGATAATGCTCTTTTAGCATATAAAAAGGCTCATAGAGAAGCGAAACAACTAAATAATAAGTTGTGGTTGTCCTCGTCTCTAAATGATTTAGGGTTCTTTTATTATAATAATGGTAAAGGAGATTTAAAAAAGGCCTTGCATTATTTTAATAAGGCGAAAAAAGAATTGAATCTGGAATTAAAACCACATAAGATTTTTGAAGCAAACATTGAAGAAAATATAGGCCATATAAAAATCGAAAATAAAGAATACAAAAAAGCGTATTCATGTTATAATAAAGCTTCAAATATTTATAGGCTAAATAATCACTTAACTAGTGCTGGTAAATTAGATGTAAAAAAGTATAATTGTCTCTTGCTGCTAGAAGACTATAAAAACCTTGAGAAATTAGATGATTCATTAAGTGTTTTTTTTGGAAGTAAAATTAACCAAGAAACAGATGTAAATAGTTACGAGTTGTATTTAAAACTTAAATTACATTATTTAAAACAGGTTAACAAACTAGAAGATTATGTTTACGTGTCTACTAAATACCAAGAGAGTTTAAAATATAAAGAAAAATACCAGGATACATTAAATAAAAATGTTTTTAATAGTTATGTTAACTTAATTCAAAATAGTCATAAGAAAAAAATAAAACTAGAAAGAAGAATCGCTTCCTTAAAACAAAAAGAATTAAAACAAAAACAGCACTACTTGTATGCTGTGTTATTTTTATTTTTAATAATAATTCTAGTATTATTTTTATTATTCAAGGTTAGAAACTCTAGAATAAAACAAGAAAATGTAATAACTAAATTGGTTTTAGAAAATACAACTTTAGAAAAGAAAATTTTAAACCAAAAATTAGAAGCTAAAAATAAAGATATTGTAAGCATTATTACAGATAAAAAAATTAGAACAAATTTTTTAAAACTTCTTTTAGAGAGAATGGAGCTTTTTGCTAATAAAAATAATGAAGATAAAAGCAGTGGTTTACTATCTATAATTAATGATGTTAAGGCGCAAATTACATTAGAAAATAGACTTTCTGTATTAGAAAGTGATATTAACAATGTTAATACTAATTTTGAGGCTATAATTATGGAAAGGTACCCATCGCTATCTAAAACAGAAAGAGAAGTCTGTGCCTTTATAAAGTTAAATCTATCTATAAAAGAAACAGCAATAATAAGAGGTGTAAGTCAAGACTCCATTAAAATGGCTCGTTCTAGAATTAGAAAAAAACTAAAACTAGATTCAAAAGAGGAATTAGATAAATATATTCAATCTATTTAAACTAAAAAAGCCTTTTAATTAAAAGGCTTTTTTAGATAGGTTTTATTATTTACCACCATCAAGTCTATCTTGCCAGTCTTTAAGCTCTTGCCATTTACCTTGAGACGCTAAAAGCGATTGTTTAGGCCAAGTTCCTGGTTTATGTATTTTAAAGCGCTCTCCACCACTGTTTAAAATAGATTGGCATTTTTCTACACTACAATTAGCAAGTTCTACCCATGTTTTTACATCATGATTATGAAATAATTCTTGTATTTTAGGGCCAATGCCTTCAACTACAGTTAAGTCATTTTCTTTAATACGTTTTCCAAAAATAGACTTTGCAGCATCTGCATTAAAAACAACTGTGCTTATATTTTCACTTGTAGGTGTTGCAGTTATATTAGAAGCCATCATGTTAGATCCTAAGCCACCATTACCAGCACCAGAAGCAACACCATTATCTACATTAGTGTTTTTTTTATTGCTGGCTCTGCATTTTTCAAGATCTGCCTCTAATATGGCTATCCTGTTCTTAAATACATTAATATCTACGTTACTGTTGTTTTTTAATAGTCGCCCTAATAAGTAGCCTAAAACAGCACTTATAAGTCCTACTAATATTGGGATTAATATACACCACATAATTTTTTTGTTTTATTAGTTAATGGTTACTACTACTCTTCTGTTTTTTGCTTGACCTTCTTTGGTAGTATTATCTGCAATAGGTTGGTCTGGCCCTTTAGAAGAGGTTTTTATTTTAGATTCAGAGATTCCATTCTTTTTAAAGTATTCCTTGATTCCATTAGCTCTATTCTGTCCTAATATAATATTATCTGCTCTTTTACCCTTACTGTCTGTATGCCCAATAATTTGTATTGTAGCATTATCAGTTTTATCTACATATCTAGATATTTTTGCAACTTTTTCACGCTGTTCTGGAGATAGATTTATACTAGTGTTTCCTATTTCAAAATGCATGATTAAAGGGTTAGCTATAATCGTTTCTTTTAAAGCAGCTAAATCATCATTTGCAGATTTATCGCTGGTATCTATTGTTTTTAATAAATAAGCTACAGGGCCAAAATAAATACCTTTTGTACTTGGTACTAAGCTATCGTTTATTTTTCCAAAGATATTTATAGACTTAGATGAAGCTCCGTTTTTAATAAGATGATTTTTTACAATATTGGCTCTAGCTAGTCCTAAATTAGGGAAAGCACTATTGTTTTTTTCTGTACTAGTGTAAAGCCCAGTAACATCAATAGCCTTATTAGTATTGTTGTTTAAATAATTAGTTAGTTTTCTAACTTCAGAGTTTAGGTCTTCTGGCACAGGGTTAAGAATAGAAAAGCTTGAAGCTTTAAAATTAAAATTACCAATAGATTTAAAAGACATACCGCTTTTGGAATCTATAATAGAAAATTTGTGCTTTGTAGGATCTTTAATTTTGGGGGCTTCAGGGACTATTGTCTCAATTTCTGTTGTTTTGTTGCTGTCTTCATAACAAGATTTACAGCATAAATAATAATACAGAATTGTACCTAGAATAATAGTCAGTAAAATCCCTAGAAAATAACTGGTTTTTTTACTCATTATATTATATTATTTTGGTTAGTGATATTAATTTATTAAATAAAATATAATTTTTTAACACTTTTAGTATTAAAAACTTTAAATAGCGGTTTATATCCGACGAATGACATATAATAATTGAAAAAAAAGGTAATCTTCATTAAATAGAGTAAAAAATGTATTAAATAATTTTTGAAATTATAACTAAATATTTAAGAATAAGTTCATTACGGGAAAACCCGTAATTTTTAGAGAATGATTTTTTTTCGATATGTATTTTATCGAAAAAAATAAAAACCCGACTATTTGTTCGGTCGAGTTTTGATACATTTATTACGGATTTTTCAATAAAATTCACAAAAAATTAATTAATCAACCAAAAACCTTATTAAATTATGAAGAAAAAAGTACTACGCGTTCTTGCTCTTCCATTACTTGCTGGTCTAGTTAGCACATCAAGTTATGGTCAAGAACAAAAAAATCTTTCAGAAAAAATTAATAATGCTAATGGAGAACCTGGTTTAATTGTCTTTCAAAAAGAATCATCCTACAGATTACAAGATGCTAATACACTTTTTAAAAATCAATTACAATCAGGCGAGAATGACACTTTTGTTCAGATTAAATCTGAAACAGATAATCTAGGGTATGTACACCATAAATATCAACAAAAATATAATGGGGTTGCTGTAGAATTTGCCACTTATACATTACATGCAAAAAATGGTAGAGTAAATACTATGAGCGGAGAGTTTTACAATGTTAAAGATGTAAATACTACACCTGTATTAACTAAAGAACAAGGTTTACAAGCAGCATTAAACCATATAGGAGCCCAAAGCTATATGTGGGATAATGTAGAAGCAGCAAATAAATTGGGTTATACCAAACCAGAAGGAGAATTAGTATTATTGCCTAATTTAGATTATCAAGGTAAAAACACTGCAAATAATGCCTATTTAGCATATAAATACGATATTTATGCAACACAACCCTTAAGCAGAGGTGTTTTATATATTGATGCCGTTACAGGAGCACCTTTATTTTACAATAGTGTAATAAAACACGTTGGTGAGCATGCTAATTCAGCATCTAACTTAGGTACTGTAAGTGATGCGCATGACCACACAGTAGAAAAAACAATGGAGTATAGAGCAACAGGTAATGCTGCAACACGATACAGTGGTACAAGAACAATTACTACTAGACAAATTGGATCTCCTTATACTCTACGAGATAACACTAGAGGTGGAGGCGTTAATACTTATAATAGTGGAGGGCAAAATAGTTACCCAACAACGAATTTTACAGATGCTAATAACGATTGGACAGCTGCAGAATTTAACAACTCTAATAAAGATAATGCTGCGTTAGATGCGCATTGGGGAGCAGAAGTAACTTACGATTATTGGCAAGCAACGCACTCAAGAAATAGTTTTGATGGCTCTGGTGCTGCAATAAACAGTTGGGTACATTACGATAACCAACCAGGAGGAGCAGGATATGATAATGCTTTTTGGAATGGAAGTGTAATGACTTATGGCGATGGGTCCTCTAATGGAAATGAAGGAAATGGTTTCTTTGATGCCTTAACATCTTTAGATGTAGCAGCGCACGAAATTGGTCATGCAGTAACAACAAATACAGCCAATTTAGCATACAGAAGAGAGTCTGGTGGTTTAAATGAAGGATTCTCCGATATTTGGGGAGCAGCAGTAGAACACTATGCTAAAGGAAATGGAAATGATGCAGCCCCAAGCGCAGATACATGGTTAATAGGAGATGAGATAGATAGAAGATCTGGATCTATAGCATTGCGTTCTATGAGTAGCCCTAATGATCGTAACCAACCAGATACTTATGGTGGAACATACTGGAAAAACCCTAACTGTGGAACTCCAACTCAAGCAAACGATTACTGTGGAGTACATACAAATTCAGGCGTATTAAACTACTGGTTCTATTTAAGTGTAGTAGGAGGTAGTGGAACAAATGATATTGGAAATGCATTTAATGTTTCTGGTATTGGAATGGATAAATCGGCTAAAATTGCATACAGAACATTAAACAATTATTTGTCTGCTAACTCAACGTTTGCAAATGCAAGAACTGGAGCTATACAAGCAGCAAAAGATTTATATGGTGCAGGTGGAGCAGAAGAAATAGCAGTAACAAATGCATGGCATGCCGTTGGTGTTGGTGCAGCGTACTCTGGCGGAGGCGGCGGAGGTGGCGTTAGTTACTGTAGCTCTAACGGAAACAATACTAACGACGAGTATATTAGCCGAGTACAAATAGGATCTATAAATAAAACATCTGGCGTAGGAACAACTAGTACTGGATATTCAGACTTTACAAGTACATCAACAGATTTATCAGTAGGAGCATCTTCTACAATTACAATTACACCAACATGGACAGGTACAATATATAATGAAGGTTATGCGGTATTTATAGATTATAACCAAGATGGAGATTTTACAGATGCAGGAGAAACTGTATGGACAAAAGCAGCGTCTCAAACAACACCAGTTTCTGGTTCGTTTACTGTGCCATCTTCGGCAACATCTGGAGAAACAAGACTACGTGTGTCTATGAAATATAATGGAGTACCAACATCTTGTGAAAGTTTCCAATATGGAGAAGTAGAAGATTACACTGTAAATATTACTACTGGAGGTGGTGGAGGTAATCCTACAGGTTGCACATCTGGAATAACATCATTCCCGTACAGTCAAGGCTTTGAAAACACATTAGGGTCATGGACACAAGCTAGTGGAGATGATTTTAATTGGGCATTAAGAAGTGGCGGAACACCATCAAGAAATACAGGACCATCTAGTGCTAATCAAGGAAGCTACTATATTTATATGGAATCTTCAACACCAAATTATTCAACAAAAAGAGCAATTTTAAACTCTCCTTGTTTAAATTTTGGTTCTTTAAGTAGTGCAACAATAACTTTTAGATACCACATGTATGGATCTAATGCTATGGGGAGTTTAGCTCTGGAAGCAAGTACAGACGATGGAAGCACATGGAGCTCTGTATGGAGTAAATCTGGAAACCAAGGGAACTCATGGCAAACAGCAACAGTTAATTTAAATACTTATGCAGGTAATAGTAATGTAAAATTAAGACTTAATGGTGTTACAGGTACTACATGGCAAGGAGACATGGCGGTAGACAATTTATCTATCTCTGGTTCTTCGACTGTTGTAAATAATACTTTAATAGATACACAAGAGAACTTATCTAATACTATAAGTATATATCCTAACCCAGTAAGAGGTAATGCATTATTTGTTAAATCTAGTTCAGATTTAGAGTACACAATAGTTAATGCATTAGGACAACAAGTTGCAAAAGGTAGAACACAATCTAACGAAATTAATGTTAGCGATTTAAAATCTGGATTATATATGATTCAATTTAATTCAAATAGTAAAATAATCACTAAAAAGTTTATAAAACAATAATTATAACTAACCAACCACTAATTATTGTTAGAAGCCTCGATGAAAATCGAGGCTTTTTTTGTTTAACGAAGGAAAATTTAACCTCTTGCATTACGGTAAAAACCATACTTTTTCGCGAACGATTTTTTTCTTCAACGCTTTTAATCGAAAAAAAACAAAACAGAATAAATATTCTGTGTTTTTAGATATTTTTATTGTCTATATCATAGAATATTAATTAAATTATTAAATAATCCTCATGAAAAAAACAATTATTTTATCATTATTTAGTTTTCTTTTTGTATTAACTGCTTTTTCTCAAGAAAGAACATGTGGTACAATGGAAAACCTAGAACTTAGAAAACAGAAAGACCCAAATCTTGAACAAAGAATGGAGGAGATTGAGGCTTATACTAAGGTTAAAGTTGCAGAACTAGAAGCATCCTCGAATAAAATTAACGGAGAGATAATTACTATTCCTGTAGTTGTACATGTATTATATAGAAATAGCACAGAAAACATTAGTGAAGCTCAAATACAATCGCAATTAGATGTGTTAAATGAAGATTTTAGACGTACAAATAGTAATGCAGATAATACATGGTCTCAAGCGGCAGACACGCAAATAGAGTTTTGTTTATCTACAATAGACCCTAATGGAAATGCTACAACTGGTATTACAAGAAAACAAACAACACGTCAAGATTGGGGGGCTAATGATGATGCAAAAAGAGCATCATCAGGAGGTATAAACCCATGGAATACTTCAGAGTATTTAAACATGTGGATTGTTCCAAAAATGACAACAGTATCTCAAGGACAAACAATTAATTTATTAGGTTATGCTCAATTTCCTGGGGGATCGGCTGCCACAGACGGATTAGTTATGATATATAATGCATTTGGTAGAGTTGGAGCAGTGACGGCTCCTTATGATGGAGGAAGAACAACAACTCACGAAATAGGACACTTTTTAAACTTACGCCATATTTGGGGAGATTCAAATTGTGGAAATGACTTTGTAAGCGATACGCCTACACATAGAACCTCTAATAGTGGTTGTCCAGTTGGTCAAGTATCTTGCTCATCTACAGATATGCCACAAAATTATATGGATTATACAAACGATTCATGTATGAACTTATTTACATTAGGTCAAAAAAATAGAATGAGAGCAGTATTAGAAGCTGGTGGAGCACGAAGAAGTTTAGCTTTATCAGATAAATGCGGATCGGTAACACCACAACCAACTTGTACAGATGGTATTCAAAATGGAGACGAAACTGGAGTAGATTGTGGAGGATCTTGTTCACCATGCCAAACAGGTAACCAATATTGCGCATCAAATGGAAATAGTACAAACGATGAGTATATTAGTCGCGTACAGTTAGGGTCTATAAACAAAACATCTGGAGCTGGTACTACAAGCACAGGGTATTCAAATTTTACTAATACTTCAACAGATTTATCTAAAGGAGCTACAGCTACTATTAGAGTAACACCTACTTGGACAGGAACTAAGTATAATGAAGGTTATGCTGTATTTATAGATTATAATAAAGATGGTGATTTTACAGATGCAGGAGAAACTGTTTGGACTAAAGCAGCATCTCAAACTACACCAGCAGTAGGAACATTTACCATTCCAACTGGAGCGGCAACAGGAGCAACCAGAATGCGTGTATCTATGAAATATAACGGTATACCTACATCATGCGAAAGTTTCCAATATGGAGAAGTGGAAGATTATACAGTAAATATTGTAGGATCTACACCAACAGTTAACTATTGTTCATCAAATGGAAATAGTACAAACGATGAGTATATTTCTAGAGTAAGAATAGGATCAATTAATAAAGCATCTGGAGTTGGTACTACAAGTACAGGATATTCAAATTTTACATCAACAAGTACAAACTTATCTAAAGGAACTTCTTCTACAATAACTATAACACCAACATGGACGGGAACTAAATATAATGAAGGTTATGCCGTATTTATAGATTACAACCGAGATGGAGACTTTACAGATTCTGGAGAAACTGTATGGACTAAAGCAGCATCGCAAACAAGCCCAGTAAGTGGTTCATTTACTATACCAAATAATGTTGCAAATGGAGTAACAAGAATGCGAGTATCTATGAAATATAATGGTGTGCCAACATCTTGCGAAAGCTTCCAATATGGAGAGGTAGAAGACTATACTGTAAATATTGGTGGAGGAAATGTAAGAGAGTTAGTTGCAGAAACTATTGCAATTAGCATTTATCCTAATCCTGTAAAAGATATTTTATATATTAAAACTACGGAGAATTTATCGTACACAATAGTTAATATGCTTGGCCAAGAAGTAGAGAGAGGAAATACTACAGGAAATGGTATTAATGTTAGCGACTTTAAAACAGGATTGTATATGATTCAGTTTAATGTAAATAACAAGGTTATTACTAAAAAGTTTATTAAACAATAATTTGTAGAAATCAACCAAATTTAATTTTTGTTAAAGCCCTGAGTAATCAGGGCTTTTTTTGTTAATAAAAGCGTTAAAACTGTATGAATTTGATGTCTTTAAGTGTTTTTCATCGAAAAAAAACTAAAAATCGAATAATCATTCGGTTTTTTTATTACTTTAATATACTATAAAACAGAATATTAACTAATCCACTAAATTATTATTATGAAAAACAGTTACAAATTGTTTTTGCTGCTAATCTTTGCAGTACAAAGCTCATTCTCTCAAAGACAAGTTAAAAACGTTGTTCAAAATCATTTTAATAGCATCTCAGAAGTTTCTGAAGCTAAAAAAATGGATTTGGCCGAATGGAAAATTACAGATGTCGTTCCATCATTGAATCCAAATATCCAGCATGTGTACGTACAACAGTATCACAATAATATTCCAATTCAGTTTGCTGGTTATAAATTAACAATTAAAAATAATCAAGTAACATGGGAAATTAATCAGTTTGTTTCAGACATATCATCTAAAGCAAATGCAGCAATACCATCAATTACTCCAGAAGATGCTATATTAAAAACAATTAATAAGCATCGTTTAAAAAACCCTACGCTAAAAGGAGTTAAAAATGAGAATGGTATTTATGAATATAAAAATTCTGGAATAAGCTCGGAACCTATTAAAGTTAAGTTATTATACCAAAAATATAATGAAAGGTTGAGGTTGGTTTGGAATGTTAACCTATATCAAAAAAATGGTGAGCATTGGTGGAGTGAAAATATTGATGCAAATACAGGACAAATACTATATACTGAAGATTGGGTTGTTTCTTGCAATTTTGGAGATCCTAACCATAAAAACCATGATCATAACAATGAAAGTATTTCTACTGTAGAAAAAACGGATTTATTTTTAAGAGAAGAAAAAACTACAACAGAATTTGTAGTTGGCGGAGGGTCTTACAATGTATATCCTTTGGGAATAGAAAGCCCTAATCATGGAAGTAGAACAATAGTTACAGATCCAGCAAATGCAATAGCATCTCCTTTTGGGTGGCATGACACTAACGGTAGTGCTGGAGCAGAATTTACCACAACAATAGGAAATAATGTTAGAGCACAGGATGATACCAATGGTAATAATGGAATAGGTGTTTCTCCAGATGGAGGAAGTGCATTAAATTTTGATTTTCCATTAAACTTAAACAATGCACCTTCAACATTTTTACCAGCAGCAACTACCAATTTGTTTTATTGGAATAATATTATACATGATATAACCTATCAGTATGGTTTTAACGAAGCATCTGGTAATTTTCAAGAAAACAATTATGGTAAAGGAGGGGCAGGTAGCGATTCTGTAAATGCAGATGCTCAAGACGGTAGCGGAACAAATAATGCAAATTTTGCTACTCCTCCAGACGGAAGTAATCCAAGAATGCAAATGTTTTTATTTACAAATCCTACTAGAGATGGTGATTTAGATAATGTAATTATTGCTCATGAATATGGTCATGGAGTTTCAACACGATTAGTTGGAGGGCCATCAACTAATGCATTAGGAGGTTCGGAACAAATGGGAGAAGGATGGTCGGACTGGCTGGGGTTAATACTAACCATTCGTCCAGGAGATACTAGAAATACAGCAAGAGGTGTAGGTACGTACGCTATAGGTCAAGCGACAGATGGTGCTGGAATTCGTCCTACAAGGTATTCTACAGATACAGCAGTTAATGGAACAGATTATAATGATATTTCTGGACTTTCTGTACCACATGGAGTTGGTTATGCATTTGCAACTATTTTATGGGATATGACTTGGGATCTTATAGATTTAGAAGGCTATGATTCTAACCTATATACAGGTACTGGAGGAAATAACATTGCTATGGCTTTAGTTATTGAAGGACTTAAAAATACAGCTAACAATCCAGGTTTTGTTTCTGGTAGAGATGGTATTTTACAAGCAGATCAAGATCTTTATGGAGGACAATATAATTGTTTAATTTGGGACGCTTTCGCTAAAAGAGGCGTGGGAGTAGATGCTGTAGAAAATACAAATGGAGGAACTAACACTAATAATGATCAAACAGTATCTTTTACAAGTGGTTGTTCTTCTCCTCCACCTCCAATAACATGCGATACTACAATTGCTAGTTTTCCTTACAGTGAAGGTTTCGAGAATACATTAGGTAGCTGGTCTCAAGATACAGGAGACGATTTTAACTGGACACTTAATACAGGAGGTACGCCTTCTAATAATACAGGGCCAACTGGTGCTTTTGAAGGTACATATTATGTGTATGTAGAAGCGTCTAGTCCAAATTTTGGAGGCAAGAACACAATATTAAACTCTCCATGTTTTAACTTAACAGGTTTAACAAATCCAACAGCTAATTTTCATTATCAAATGATTGGTAATGCCGTTGGTACTATTAGATTAGAAGTTAGAATAGATGGTGCCCAAACATGGACAGAAATATGGTCTCAAACAGGAGATCAAGGTATTAATTGGGTTGGTGAAAGTGTAAGCCTATCTGCTTATGTAGGCGAAACAATACAATTAAGGTACAGAGCTACAACAGGTACATCTTGGCAAGGAGATATAGCCATAGATGCTTTTAATATTACATCTACTACTGTAGATACAGAGGCCCCTAGTGTACCTTTAAATTTAGTATCAACTGGAATTACACAAACAACGGTAGATTTATCTTGGGATGCTTCTACAGATAACGTCGCGGTTACTGCTTACGAAGTTTTTCAAGGAAATACTAGTTTAGGAGATGTTACAAATACAACAATGCAAGTAACAGGACTTACTGCTAATACAGCTTATGCTTTTAGAGTTCGCGCAAAAGATGCCGCAGGAAATAACTCTGGATTTAGTAATACACTAAATGTAACGACTAATTCAACACCACCACCTGGAGGCTGTTTAAATGGAGTTAATTCTCTGCCATATGGAGAAAGTTTTGAAGCTGATTTTGGACTTTGGACTCAGGCTACTGGAGACGATTTAAATTGGACACGTGACTCAGGTGGAACACCATCTAACGGCACAGGACCATCTTCAGGAGCAGATGGCGCTTTTTACGTTTACGTAGAGGCTTCAGTTAACGGCACAGGCTACCCAAATAAAAGAGCTATTTTAAACTCACCATGTTTTGATTTAACAACACAAACTGAGGCAACATTTATTTTTAATAACCATATGTTTGGCTCAACAGATGGTGGGCGTGTAGATTTAGAAGCAAGTAGTGATGATGGTGCTACTTGGACAAGTTTATGGAACCAAACAGGAAACCAAGGAAACCAATGGAATACGGTTTCAATTAATTTATCTGCATATGTAGGAGGTTCTGTTCAATTACGTTTTAATCGTGTTACAGGCGGTACATGGCAATCGGATTTTGCATTAGATAATGCCCGTTTAATAGCAGGAGGAGGCAATTCTGGATGTGTTGGAGGAGAAACGGCTCCATATAATGAAGGATTTGAGTCTAGTATTGGACTTTGGACGCAAGCGAGTGGAGATGATTTAAATTGGACTCGTGATTCAGGTGGTACACCTTCTAATGGAACTGGGCCATCTACAGGATCTGAAGGTGCTTCTTATATGTATGTAGAGGCATCAGGTAACGGTACAGGTTTTCCTAATAAAAGAGCTATTTTAAACTCACCATGTTTAGATCTTAATGGAGCTTCTAGTGCTGCATTTGCTTTTGATTATCATATGTTTGGCTCTACAGATGGTGGCCGTATAGATTTAGAAGCTAGTAATGATAATGGTGCTACATGGACAAGTATTTGGAATCAAACAGGTAATCAAGGCAATCAGTGGAATGCAGTCTTTTTAGATATTTCTGCTTATGTTGGATCTGGACTTCAGTTACGTTTTAATCGTATCACTGGAGGCACATGGCAGTCTGACGTGGCTATAGATAATATAAATTTAACGACATCTACCACTTTTAATGCTTTAACTACTGGGGGAGCGGTTACAGATAGTAGCACTACATTTGATATTAAAATTTATCCAAACCCAGTTAAAGGAGAATTATTGAATGTTTCTACATTTACAGAAAACTTAGATTATAAAATATACAATATGCTAGGGCAAGTTGTTTCTACAGGAAAGCTAAAAGGTAGCAGTATAAATGTTTCTAATTTAGAGGCAGCTGTTTACGTTGTAGAGTTTTCTAATGAGAGCAATAAAATGACTAAACGTTTTATTAAAGAATAATTATAATTAACTAACTGTATTTTAAAGCCTCGATATCATTCGAGGCTTTTTTAATATAATATTATTATGGTTTAACGTTGATAAACTTATGTGTGAGAACTATTTGTTAATTTAAATAGTTTTATACATGAAGAATTTCATCTTCATTTAAAATAGCTTCGCCGCGAAGTCTTAGTAAAATTTGTGCTACAGCAATAGTATCTTTTTCACAATAAGTAACTATACGGTCTATATCATTGGTTTCATAATAAACACTATACACTTCGCTTCCATCAATATCGTCTTTTGGCGATGGTATGCCTAAAACATTAGTTAATAATTTTAATGATGTATAGTTTTTGTAGTCACCAAATTTCCATAAATCTAAAGTGTCTAAATGTGGTACCTCCCATGGTTTTTTTCCAAAGAGGTTTAGTTTATATGGTAATTCAATATTATTTATAATCATACGTCTGGCTATATACGGAAAGTCGAATTCCTTGCCATTGTGAGCACAAAGTAAATGTTTTGCTTGGCTAAAATGTGAAATGATTAAGTTTTTAAAATCCTTTAATAATTTAGCTTCTTCTCCAAAAAAAGAAGTTGTTCTAAATAATCTAATATCTCCTTGCATTGTGAAATAACCAACCGAGATACATATTATTTTTCCAAATTCTGCCCAAATACCAGCACGTTCATAAAACTCTTCGGCGGAAAACTCTTCCTTACGTTGGTATTTAGACTTTAAATCCCATAATTCTTGTTTAGTTTCGCTTAATTCTGAAAAATGTTGTGTTTCGGGTACGGTTTCAATATCCAAGAACAGTATGTTCTCTAAATTAAGTTTCGAGATCATAAATTGTATTTTTAAAGTTTTGAGTTCAGCATTTTATAAGCTTCGTCTATATAAATGGAAATGTCATTAGTAAAGCTTCCTACTGCAGCATCTGGAGATTTTTGATGCCCTAAACGTACTATAATTACATTATCTTCTGGTTGTACTATTACATACTGTCCCAAATGACCACGCATCATTTTAAAGTTTTTACCCTTGTGGTTTTTTAACCACCAACCATAACCATATACATCACTAAAACGTGGTTTTAGCGATTTTGCAACAAAAGTAGAGTCTAAAATTTGTTGATTATTCCATTTACCATAATCTTTATAAAGTTTTCCAAAACGAGCAAAATCTTTAGCATTGCTTGCTATACAGCAATAAGCTTTTACTAGATCGTGGTCATCACTATCTACTTGCCAAAACGCTTCATTTTCTGCTCCAAGGGGTTTCCAAAAGCTTTCTTCAAGATAGTTATATAGTTTTTTACCAGTAGCTTTTTCTATAACCATAGCAAGCATTTGTGTGTCTCCACTTGCGTATTTAAAGGCTTTTCCGGGCTCGTCTACAACCTTTAAGCCTAGCATTACTTTTTCTAAATCATCATCGAAATAGGCTCGTGTTGTTATGGATAAAGGTGAGTAATAGGCTTCGTCCCAATTAGTTCCCGATGCCATTGATGATAAATCTCCTACAGTCATTTTTGCTGCGTTTCCTTCATTAAATGTTGGTAGAAAATCGCTCACGGGCTGGTCTAGGTTTTTAATGTAACCTTCCATAATTGCTTTTCCTAACAAACCAGAAACATAGCTTTTGGCCATAGAGAAGGAGTTAGATTTGGAATTTGCGTTGTAATTATCGTAATAGTTTTCAAACCAAATACTATCGTTTTTTATAATAACATAGGCTATGGTGCCATAATCGTTATTTGCTTTTTGTAAGGCTTCAGTTTCTTTAACGCTGTTGTAATCTTTATGGTTAGGCCAAGCTTGTGGTTTACCAGTAGCTATAGTTCTATTATCAAAACGTTTATAATCGTCTAAAAAAGCAGTTGTATACCCTCTCATGTAAATTGTACGTACAGCTTTAATTAAATAATCTGTATCTGTAATATATAAGATTGCGATGGTTAAAGCGAATAATACCACTATAACCTTAAATAGCTTTTTAAGAAATTTCATTACACTGAGTTTAGGAATTAAAGATAAGAAATTAATAATATGCGTGCATACTATTTTTTAGAGTATTGTCGTCTCTTTAATTTCTCTTTGTAGTAGGCTTTGTTAGCAATGTAGATGGTTTTTGAAACTTCGGCAAATACTTGATTTTTTGTATTTTCAAGTGTCATATTTTTTATTATTTCTAGTTCATTTTGGTTAACAAGTTGTTGTTTAATCGATTGTATTTCTTCAGCAGAAAAAACAAATTCTCCATAAATAGTTTCTTTCGCTGGCCGTTTGTAATTAATACTTGCTGCTTTATCCCAAACGACAAAGTCGTCTCCTAATATTTGAATGAGCTGAATCATGTAAATAGGGTCTGTTGCAGATAGCATACTGCCTCCAAAAATTGAACCAGCATAATTTCTGTTTTTCCAGTTAATAGGAATTCTAATTTTTACATAATGTAGGTCTTTACTAACCATAATTAGTCTTGCTGTAGTCCGTCTGTACATTGGCGACCAATTAAAGCCATATTTGTAGATTTGGCTTTCGCTAAAAAACCGCTTTAGAAATGTTACTAAAACTCTATACATTTACTAAAATAAAGATTGTTGTTTATAGGGGCTTTCATGCTGTATAAGCCATTGTTTTCTATGTAATCCTCCTGCATAGCCTGTTAAACTACCATCGCTACCTATTACTCTATGACAGGGTATTATAATCCAAAGTGGGTTTTTACCGTTTGCATTTGCAACAGCTCTAATAGCTTTAACATCTCCTAACTGTTTTGAGAGTGCTAAATACGATGTAGTTTTACCATACGGGATAGTTAGTAAAGCATTCCAAACACTATTTTGAAATGCTGTACCTTGTGGATTTAATTTTAAGCTGAATTCTTTGCGAGTTCCTTCGAAATATTCGTTAAGTTGAAAGACACAATCTTCTAAAGCTTCAGGAATGATATCAGAAACTTTTTCTTCGGTATTAAGTACAGAAACCGAAACTATACCATTTTCATCTCCTTTAATTTTTGTAATTCCTAGGGGCGAATTGATATAACAAGTTTCCATAATTAATATTATTCATTATTAGTTTCGTCTTCTAATATACCTAATTTTTTTGCTCTAATTTCCCAATTTTTTCTGGCTAACATTTGTAAGTTGGATACATTATCGCTTTCATCCATTATTTCTAAACCTAGTAGAGTTTCTATAACATCTTCCATGGTTACTAAGCCACTTACGGTACCATATTCATCTACAACTAAAGCCATGTGATTTCTAGTTTCAACTAATTGTTCAAATAGTTTAGGTATTGCTAAATCGCGATTAACAATAATTATTTGGCGAGTAATTTCTGATAGTTTTTTAGAGCCATTCCCTAAAGCCATTTCTTTAAAGATTTCATCTTTTAAAACAAGCCCTTTAATATTATCTACTGTTCCTGAAAATACTGGAATTCTAGAAAAACGAAGATTTATATTTTTATTAAAAAAATCCTCCACAGTGGTGGTCTCATTTTCTGTTTTCATTATTGTTCTAGGCGTCATTATATGTTTGGCAACAACATCTTTAAATGTTAATAGGTTTTTTATAACTGTGCTTTCACTTTCTAAAAATACACCTTCTTCTGCAGCCATATCGGTCATGGCATGAAAGTCTTCTCTGCTTAATACGCTTCCGTGGTGTCCTTTACCACCAATGAGTTTTGTGGTTAATTGTAAAATCCATAAAATACCAGTCCAACGTAAAGGAAAGATTAGAACTTTTAGTGCTTTTGTAGTAAAATTTGATAGTTTTTTCCAATATGTAGCACCGATAGTTTTTGGTATTATCTCTGACGCCACTAATATTAAAATAGTCATTATAGAAGAAACAACACCAACCATAAGGTCCTCAGTAAATGTAACTCCAAAAATAGATTGAGTTTGGCTGCCATATAATTCGGCATAAGCAACTTTAGCTTGCACACCTACCAAAATAGCGCCAACTGTATGGGCAATGGTATTTAAAGTTAAAATAGCAATAAGAGGCCTGTCTACATCTTTTTTTAAAGCTTCTAATTCATCAGCAAAGCCTTTACCTTCTTTCTTTTTTACATTAATATATGTTGGTGTTACACTTAATAAAACAGCTTCTAAAATAGAGCATAAAAAAGAAAAAAATATTGAAATAAAAGCGTAAAATATAAGTAAAGTCATTGAGTGATTTTGTTTCCGCTAATTTAATTAAAAAAACGATAGTTTTCTGTAAATTATAATGGCTTAGTTATTTCGCAGATTATAAATGATAATAGTTATAAAGAAACAGGGTTAGGTTTGGCAATAGATTAAAAATTGTTAAAGCTATTTGGAAGCAATATTCATTTATAAAGTGATTTGGGTAAAGGAGCAGAGTTTAGCTTTTTTCTAGATTTATTGGCTAGATAAAAACGTTGAAAAGAAAGGTGATGTCGCCTTAAATAGCTTTAACAATTATAGGGTTTTAGAGTTGTATGTTGAAATATTAGACTCAGGAATGAATGCTATTTTCTATAAACCTTATGACTGTTCTGAGTTTTTAAGTGTCATTGCTAACTATTTAAAAAATGAAGGACTTAATTAGTATATTCTATTAAGTTAGCAATGTCTTGCTGTGTTAATTGAGGAAAAAAGGTACAAGTAAACGTTGAATTTGTCCTGTTTAAAAGTTTAGTGGGCTTCCCTTGAATATATTTGTAGAGTGTTATAGAATCGTATTTTTCACTCAAATGCCTTAGTGCAGGCCCAGTCATTCTTTTATCTAATTTATGGCAGGCTGCACAATTAGTATTAAAAATACTTTTTCCTTTTATTGCGCTCTTATTAAGGTTAAATGCTGCTAAACTTTTAGTGCCACATATAAATTGAGGAGTTGGTGTGCCACATAACGCCCTTGTGTTTTCTTGTTTAATCACTAAAATAAATAAAGAAAAGCCTAAAGTAATTACTAAAGCACATAAAAGTAATACCGTTTTCATGCAATAAATTTACAATATTAATTGTGTTTTATAGTATAAAAAAGGTGCTAATATAATTTGTTATTTAATGTCTAGAAATACCCCAAAAGAAATAGAAGGCGCTGCATATATTATTCTACCATCTATTGCTCCTGTATAGTTAAAGGAAGCACCCCATTTTTTTGTAAAATAATAAGCAATTTCTCCTCCTAGACTAGTATACTCTACATTATTTGCAAAAATACTACCTTGGCTATTTTGTGCATTTAAACTTCCATTGTTTAAAGATTTAACAATGTCTAATCGCCCTATAAACCATAACTTTTTATTTAAAAAGTTAGAACCAATTTCTAACCCAGATCTAAACTCGTCAGAGAAGTTTTGAGTTCGATTATTGTACCCAATATAAGCTTTAGAGTAAAGTGCGGTTTCACCTAATTTAAATGGAGCACCAGCATTTATTAATACCATTTGGTTAAACTCTCCATCTCCTGTTTGGTAGCTACCATCACTACCTCCAGAATCGTTACCAGTTGGAAGTCCAAATTTTAAGGTTCCGGATAATGCAAATTTTCCAGTGTCTATAAAGCCATAAGTTAGTCCTAAATCTATATCTCCAATTGAGTTAAGGTCTTCTCCTACACCAATTGTTGCTCCAGAAGTTCCAGAAATTACATCGTTTTGGTATACTCTAGAGAAAAAAGGAACATAGGCAACAATGTCTAGTTTTTTAGTAAGCCCGTATTCTCCGTAAAAATTAATATTAAACTGTCCTCTAGTTATGTTAGGATCTGTGTCTCCGGTATCTGTATAGTGTTGGTCTGACTCCAAATACCATGCAGATAATTTATAATACCCTTTTCCTTTTTCTTTTGTCCATTGTGAAAATGCTGGTTTAGAACATAAACAGACTAAGAATACTAATAAAGTAAGTTGTTTTGAATTCATTATTAAAAATTATTAATCGTTAATTGTTCCTATTCCTACTTTTACTCCAAATGGTTCGCACCAGTAAAGCAAATAAGTGTAATCGTTAATACCAACATTATCTATTGCGTAAGTATGTGCGCCATTAAAAACGGTTACAGGTCCTAAAGACAATGCCCCATTAATAGAGTTTGGGTTATTTGTTAAGTATAAATATAAGCCAGGAAGATTTGTAGAGGCTTGATAATTACTTTGTACAGAAAGTAAAAGATTATCTGTGTTTTCAACTTCTCCTATTGTAAAATCTCCTGTTAAAGTATAACTGCTTGTTGTGGCTATAACTCCTGTTTTTACAATTGGCTCTTGGGTAACAGTATCCATTGTAATCGTTACCGAGGTATTGGTTTCCGTTACTGTTCCATTGCTAGAAGTTACAGTGGCATTAACTATTGTTTCTCCTTCTGTAATTCCTGTAAGTAAACCGTTGGATGTTACGGAAGCAATAGATTCATTTAAAACAGACCATGTAACTGTAGCTTCTTCTTCTTGACCAATATTGTTAAAATATCTAGCATTGTATTGGTGCGTTTCAGAAACGGCAATACTTTGTATAGGATTTAAAATTCTTAATTCGGGATCGATTTCATCATTTATAATATCTTCTCCAATACAATTGTAAAATGTAAAGGCTAGAAGTGTAATAAATAGAATGCTTATGTTTTTCATATCTAGAGCGGTTTTTCTAGAAGTCGCATACTTATTTAATTACTTACATGATATATGAATAAGATCTTTATATAATTATGATAATAATTTAACAACATCCTTAGCAAAATAACTAGCAATAATATCTGCTCCTGCTCGTTTTATGGCAGTAATTTGCTCTAGCATTACAGCATCGTGATCTAACCATCCTTTTTCGGCAGCAGCCTTTAACATAGCGTATTCTCCACTTACTTGATACACTGCAACTGGTACATCTACCTCGTTTTTAATCTCTCTAACAATGTCTAAATAGCACAGTCCAGGTTTTACCATAACAATATCTGCGCCTTCGTCTATATCCATTTCGGTTTCTCTAATGGCTTCAAAACGATTAGCATAATCCATTTGATAGGTTTTTTTGTCTTTTGGAATATCTTTTACATCTGCTGGAGCAGAATCTAAAGCATCACGAAATGGCCCATAAAACGCAGAAGCATATTTGGCCGAGTAGCTCATAATTCCTGTATCTGTGTAGCCTTCGTCTTCTAAGGTTTCTCTAATGGCTAAAATACGCCCATCCATCATGTCGCTAGGTGCTACAAAATTAGCGCCAGCTTCGGCATGAGATAAACTCATCTCTGCCAAAACTTCTACTGTATCGTCATTTATAACTTTTCCATTTTCTATAATACCATCATGTCCAAATGAAGAGTATGGGTCTAAAGCAACATCTGTCATTACTAACATGTCTGGGCAAACTGTTTTTACTGTTTTAATGGCACGTTGCATAATGCCGTTAGGGTTTAAGGCTTCTGTGCCTTTATTGTCCTTTAAGTTATCGGGTACTTTTACAAATAATAAAACCGATTTTAACCCTAGTTTCCATAGTTTTCTTACTTCGTTTTCTAGTAGGTCTAAACTAAAACGATAGTAGTTAGGCATAGAGGCAATTTCTTCTTTTATACCTTTACCTTCTACTATAAATAATGGCACTAAAAAATCGTTGGGAGATATTATAGTCTCACGAACTAAACCTCTTATAGCTTCACTTGTTCTTAGTCTTCTGTTTCTTCTTATTGGGTACATAACTTAAATTTTATATAAATAACAATTCAGATTTTTAGAATTCGTTACTTTTAGCAAAGTTAACTATTAAAATAATTTATGTATTGGGTTCATCACTAGAAAAACTAAACTTTATTTACACATGGAGAACGTATCAATCTAGAGTTTTAAATAATTTTGAAAAATACATAGAGGATAATCAC
Organism: Pontimicrobium sp. MEBiC01747; assembly: GCF_053601635.1. Classification (NCBI taxonomy): domain Bacteria; kingdom Pseudomonadati; phylum Bacteroidota; class Flavobacteriia; order Flavobacteriales; family Flavobacteriaceae; genus Pontimicrobium; species Pontimicrobium sp. MEBiC01747. The sequence goes on along the minus strand of NZ_JBSHNS010000437.1, from coordinate 15,202 downwards.
TTTCATATTATAGCACCTCCAGGATCTGGTAAAACAATATTAGGAATAGAGCTTGTAAAAAGAATAAACAAGAAAACCCTTATCCTAAGCCCAACGCTAGCAATTAGAAACCAATGGGAAAGTAGATTACAGCAGTTTTTTACTAAAGATAAAAGTTTTGAATCGGTTTCTTTTAATATTAACGAACCAGCTACAATTACATTTATAACTTACCAATCATTACATGCATTTTATAAAACATTTGAAACTGATGAGTGTTACTACACTTATTTTAAAACTAAAGGTATTGATGTTTTTGTTTTAGATGAAGCACACCATTTAAAAAATGCTTGGTGGCAGTGTTTAATGATTTTAAAAAACAATATTCCTATTATAAATGTTGCTTTAACTGCTACGCCTCCTTATGATAGTGAGCAAGCAGAAATTTCGAAATATTTTGCACTCTGTGGTGAGATTGATGAAGAGATTTCTGTTCCAGAATTAGTTAGAGCAACAGATTTATGTCCGCATCAAGACTATGTGTATTTGTCTAAACCAGAGCAGTTAGAGATAGACTTTATTTACGATTTTAGACAAAAATCGGCCAGTTTTGTTGAGGCATTAATTAAAGATGACGTGTTTATTACATTTATTAAAAATCATCGCTTTTATACAGATACAGTTAATTATTTAGATGAATTATATGGTAATACAGCATATTTTTCGTCTATTTTAATTTTTTTGAATGCTACAGGATTTAAAATATCTAGAGAGAAATTAACTATTTTAGGCTTTTCTAAAACAGAAACTATAGATTTTCCAGAGTTGTCTTTAGAATGGTTAACAGTACTATTGCAAAATCTATTAGTTACAGATAGAGAACAGCTTTATAAAGATAAAGATTACCTATCCTCATTAAGTAAAAACTTAAAAAAGCTTCACTTGTTTGATAGTAAGACTGTGAATTTTACAGGGCAACACCACATTTACAGGTCTTTAACGAATAGTGTAAGTAAATTAAAAAGTATTGAAACTATTGTAAACTTTGAATACGCTCATTTAAAAAATCAATTACGTTGTGTTATATTAACTGATTATATTAGAAAAGAGTTTTTAAAAACAACACCAAACACGTTTTCAGAGATTAATAAAATTGGGGTTATTCCTATTTTTCATTTTATAAAGCAATCTTTTCCCGAAACACCAAGTATTGCTGTTTTAACAGGAAGTATTGTTATTATACACAATTCTATTTTAGAGACATTTAAAAGTTATGCAGAAGCACACTCATTTTCTTTCTCTGCACTAGATTCTAATTTTTTAAGTGTTTCTGGGTCTCAAAACAATCAAAAAGCTATAATTAGTATCATCACACGTTTATTTGAAGCTGGAATTATAAAAGTACTTATAGGCACTAAGTCGTTGTTGGGAGAAGGTTGGGATGCGCCTTCTATTAATAGTTTAGTGCTCGCTTCTTTTGTAGGTTCTTTTGTATCATCAAATCAAATGCGAGGACGAGCTATTCGCAAACAGCAAGATAAACCACATAAAACAGGTAATATTTGGCATTTAGCTTGTATAGATCCAAGTGTAGACACTGGAGGGCACGATGTAGACATTTTAAGAAGACGTTTTGAAACCTTTTTAGGGGTATCTAATAACGATTATCCTTTTATTGAAAATGGAATGGAGCGTATAGAGTTTCCAGATTATATTTATGGAGAAACGTTAGATGTTTTAAATACAAACACATTAAAGTTGGCGTCTAACCGTAATTTAATAACCCAAAAATGGCAAAGTGCTATTGGGAATGGGATGAAATTGGGTAAGAAAATACGATTTAACTACTTAGATGACATTCCCTTTAAGGCTAAAAAGAAAGCCTACTTTCTAGATATTGTAAAATTTGTTTTTCTAGAATTAACTTTTTCTATATCATTATTTTTTCTTGAGTTTATTGCAAGTAATATTCAAGTTGTTATTAATAAAGGACTTTTGTTTTTTATATACATTTTGCTGGCTTCATTAATAGCCTCTTTTGGAGTAAAACTATATAAGGCAGTAAAACTTTATATAAAATATGGATTTTTATATAAAGAAATACACAAATTTGGAGATGCTATTTTAGCAACGCTTAATACGCTTAACTATTTAACCTCTTCTATTGAAATATTACATGTGGAATCGTATTTAGAGAATGATGGTGCTATTTTTTGCGGATTGGTAGGAGGAACCCAATTAGAAGAAACCCAATTTAATAATGCATTAAGCGATTTGTTAGCACCAATAGAATCGCCACGTTATTTAATAATTAAAAAAAGTTGGTTTAAAAAAGCTTTAGATATTGAAAAATTTTACCCAGTTCCTGAGATATTTGGAGATAAAAAGAAAAAGGCTCTTGCTTTTCAGAAACATTGGAATGCTTTTGTAGGAGACTCTAAATTGGTTTATACACGACAAACTGAAGGTAGAAAACTATTGTTAAAAGCAAGACTGCATCATATAAGTACGTCATTTATAAAAACAACAAGAGCGGTGACTATATGGAAATAAATTATTAAACACAGATGTTTTTTTAATGAGTACAAGAAATCAAGGCATATAAATTAGTTTAACCTTACTCCAAATTACGAATAAATTTCTCGACATTAATATCAACATCGTCTTCTCCCTGTTGGTCAAATGGGTTTTCTAGGTGCGATTGTATATTGTCTAATGCAACTAAAATAACACTAAATAAAATAGGTACTGCATATTGTAAGCCATAGTTGTAACTGGTTACATTCTCGGCAAAATGAGGGCCATATATTATGGGCAAAACTACTATAAATATATCGCTATAAGTACGTAGTGTTCTTGGTGTTCTGTATTGATAAATATGTTTAATGCGCTCAAAAGAAATCATCATTTTACTTAAAAACTGGTTAGATCTGGAGGCTTCCCCAGAAGGGAGTCCATGACTGCGCATATCTTTTATAAATAAAGACAGTTTTCTAAAGCTATTGTAAACTTCTTTTTCATTTTGTTCTAACTCGTCTACAGAGTGTGTAAAAATGAGTTTACAAGAATTCATTAAATCTGCTAAATGTATTTTTAATTCTTCTTTTAATTCTTTAGGGGGATTTTCTAACCAATCTGATACTGCAAAATATAATGAGCGACCATGCGCTTTAATAGAGCCATATTCATCTAAAGCTACTTCACGACGCTTATATGCTCCTCCTATAGAAAATACTATTGGAAATACAATTGCAGTGCTTATTAGTGTTAAAGGGAAATTTGCTTTTATATGAAAATGCAAACAAAATGCAGTAGAGGCAATGGATAAAGATGTAATAATTAGCGTTTTCCAATTTATAATTAAGCCTGTTCGTTTAATAAGTTTTAACATGTTTGTTTTTAGGGGTTATTGGTTACTTAATCCTAAATATTTCCATTGCTCATTGTCTTTTATAAAAGCAGATTTTTCGTGGATAACATCTACTTTTCCGTTTTCATAGAAAAAAGCGTTAAACGTTACTGTGCCTTCTGTGTCTTGTGGTTTGCCTTTTGAGGTTTCTAAAACTTCTAACTTTATCCACTGTACAGATTTTGCCCATTTTACAATGGCCTTTTTTTCTTTTACAGGTCTTGTAGAAACATGGTGCGTTTTCATTAAATAATCGCCATTAGCCAAAACAAAAGCACTATATCTAGAGCGCATTAATTGTTCTGCTGTTGCAGTACGTCCGTTGTTTTTATGAGCAATTTCGCAACAATTAGTGTATGCTTTTTGGCTTCCACAGTAGCAGTTCATAGTTTTAAATGATGATTATGATTAAACCCATTCTATTGGATTTTGTAAAATGGTTATTAAACGTTCCTCTTCACTACCTGTTTCTGGATGATGGTCATAAACCCATTGTACATGGGGTGGTAAACTCATTAATATACTTTCTATTCTTCCATTCGTTTTTAAACCGAAAAGGGTGCCTTTGTCATGCACTAAATTAAATTCTACATAGCGACCACGACGTATTTCCTGCCATTTACGATGTGCTTTAGTATATTCTAGTCCTTTTCTTTTTTCCATAATTGGTGCGTATGCCTCTAAAAAACTGTCTCCAACTTCAGTAACAAAATTATACCATTGTTCCATAGTCTTTGTTTCTGATGCTTTACAGTAATCGAAAAATAAGCCACCAACACCACGACCTTCATTTCTATGGGAATTATAAAAGTATTCGTCGCAACGCGCTTTATATTTTGGATAAAACTCTGGATTATGCTTATCGCAAGCTGTTTTACAGGTTTCATGAAAATGCTTAGCATCTTCATCGAACAAGTAGTATGGCGTTAAATCTTGTCCGCCGCCAAACCAACTATCTACCATTTCTCCTTTTTGATTATACATTTCAAAATAACGCCAATTGGCATGTACTGTAGGAACCATTGGGTTTTTTGGATGTATTACTAGGCTTAAACCACAGGCAAAAAAGTTTGCATCTTCTACGCCAAAGTACTTTTGCATAGTTTCTGGTAACTTACCGTGTACACCAGAAATGTTTACACCTCCTTTTTCTATAACATTTCCGTTTTCTATTACTCGTGTTCTGCCTCCGCCACCTTCAGCACGCTCCCAAATATCTTCTTTAAATTTTGCTTTACCATCTATGGTTTCAAATTTTGAAGTAATGCGATCTTGTAGTTCATGTATGTAGTTAAAGAATTTATCTTTCATTTTAAGTTTTTTTATTTTGAGAGACTTATCTGGTTTTTAAAACCTGACAGGTCTTCTACCTTATTTATATTTTTCGTAAAGTTCCATATCTATAGGTGATTCACCCACAGGCGTATATTCGTTTATTAATGTTTTTACCCATTTAAAGTTGTTATTTAAAGCCACTTTTACACTTGGTACATTGTCTTTGTGTGCTATAATTTGAAGTGTCTTTAAATCGAGGTCTGTAAAAGCATATTCCGAAAGTACTTTAATTGCTTTACTCATCAATTGTTTACCTCCGCATTTTACATCTATACAATAGGCAAATTCTCCTTGTTTAGTATTCCAATCGAGTTCTTTTATATACACTAAACCAACTACACTATTTGTTGCTATTTCTTTTATTGTAAATAGAAACTCTGTTTTAGAATTAAAACTATTAGTTTTAGATTTTACAAAGTCTTCCGAAAGTGCTTCGGTAGTGTTTTTTTCTAATGTTTTTGGGAAATAACGTTGGAAGCGTTCAGCATTGCTAACCATAAGTAGATGAATACTTTTAGCATCTTCTAAAGTAATCTTATCAATGTAAAAGCCATTAAAACGTGCTATCATTTAGTTACTACTTGTTTTTGTTTGCTTACAATGCGTTCGTTATCTGCTTTTAATAATTCTACTGCTTTTGTGGTTGCAGCTGTTACAGAGAGTGGTAAAACAATAATAATTCCTATAAGGGGTATTAGTAAAAACAGCATAAATATAATACCATTTCCTATAGCTACTCCACGGTGTCGTCTAACAAATTTTACACTTTCGTTATATTTAAAATGACGTTCTAAAGTATAATCTAAGTTACCAAAACCAGCATAATAAGCTTGCATTAAAAATAGTAATATGGTTGCAAATATGCCAATAACAGGAATAAAACTGAGTATTAAAATAGGAATAGTTAGTAAGAGTTCTTTAGATAGGTTTCTTACATTAATTCTAATGCCTCTCCATAACTGTTCTTTAAAGGAAGTAATTCTATGCTCATGTTTTTGCACTCCTGTTAAATGCGTTTCAATTTTTTCGGAAACAGGACTCATAAACGGTGCAGATAACGCCATAACAATATGTTTATAAAGTATAAAACCAATAACAACTATTGTTAGTCCTCCTAGAAAACTAGAAATAGAAGTAAAGGTTTCTTTTCCGGTTTCCCATGGCCATATTTTAGCTATAAATCCTCCAATATTATCAGATAATCCATAGGCGGTAATAGCTACAATAGAAAAGGTAATAATGCTTATAATTACAGGGACAAGAAAATACTTCCAAAGTTTTAGTTTGGAGATAAGAGCAAATGTTCCTGAATAGGCTTTTATTCCTGAAAATATGTTTTTTATCATCTTATTCTATTTTGATTGTGAATGCTTAAAAGACGTAAAAACCTATTTTATGTTACATAATTATACCTTAAAAAAAGGTGTAATTTATTTGTGTTTTTTGGCGAAATTCGTCAATTTGAGTGCATTTATATGATTGAAAATGAGTGGAATTTATATCGAGAATAAGAATTTATTTTAAAAATAAGTTCTTGATACAATTTTTTCGTGCCTCAAAATCACTCGAACTGACGTTAAATCTTCATTTTAAACTTAAAAATATAAAATGGATTTACGCTTTATATTCTTTTACAGCATCTATAAACGCCTTTGCATTATCTAATGGAATGTTTGGTAAAATTCCATGACCAAGGTTAACAATATATTTGTCTTTACCAAATTCGTTAATCATTTGGTGTACCATTTTCTTAATTTCTGCTGGTGGCGAAAATAAACGTGTAGGATCAAAATTACCTTGTAATGTAATATTTCCTCCTGTTAAATAACGCGCATTTTGTGCAGAACATGTCCAATCTACTCCTAATGCAGAAGCTCCAGATTTAGACATTTCGTTAAGTGCGAACCAACAGCCTTTTCCAAAAGCAATTACGGGTGCATGGTCTTTTAAAGCATCTATTATTTGTTGAATATATTTCCAAGAAAACTCTTGATAATCTACAGGGGATAGCATGCCTCCCCAAGAATCGAATACTTGTACAGCATTAACACCAGCTTTTACTTTTTCTTTTAAGTAAGCAATAGTAGTGTCTGTAATTTTTTGCAGTAATTGATGAGCCGCCACAGGATTTGTAAAACAGAATTCTTTGGCTTTGTCAAAGTTTTTACTGCCTTGTCCTTGTACGCAGTAACATAAAATAGTCCATGGTGAACCAGCAAAACCTATTAATGGAATTTCATTATTAAGCTTCTCTTTAGTTGCTTTTATAGCTTGGTAAACATAGTCTAATGCTTCAGTTACGTCTGGAACGATAACATTGTCGACATCTTTTTGAGAACGTACAGGGTTTGGTAGATAAGGTCCAAAATTAGGTTTCATCTGTACCTCGATATTCATGGCTTGCGGAATCACTAAAATATCGCTAAATAAAATAGCAGCATCCATACCGTAACGGCGAATAGGTTGCACAGTAATTTCACTAGCTAATTCTGGTGTTTGACAACGTGTAAAGAAATCGTACTTTGCTTTAATTTCCATAAACTCTGGAAGGTATCGCCCAGCTTGACGCATCATCCATACTGGTGGACGCTCTACAGTTTCTCCTTTTAATGCTCTTAAAAATAAATCGTTCTTTATCATTTCTGGCTCTTGGCTTTTAGCTCTTTAGTTAAATTCTAAAATAAAATTTTCTCTTTGAAGCTCTTTAGGGTGCTCCATACCTTTTTCATAATGTTCAGTCGCAAAGACTACGTAGATGTCTTTTTCAATGTTTTCTATTGGAAAATTATATTCGTCTTCTTTATATTTTCTTTCGTCTCTTTTGTCTAAATCAAATATATTTTCAACAGTCATTTCAGCATTAATAATACCATTTTTAACAGTTACTGTGTCATCAAATCTATGCCATTTATTTTCTTTTTTATAAAACCAAACTGATTGATAACTTCCGTCTCCAACATAGATGTCTTTATTCTCATTAAACTTATCTTCATTACCTGTTTTTATCGAAACAAAACGGCAATCTTTAAAAAAAGAGGAGTCATTACATTCAAAGATATTTTTGTCGGTTGGATAATCGTAATAGTATTTATCCCAAGAGTTTGAAACAAAAACATGATTAGTTTTGTATAACGTTATTTTAAACTTGAAAGGTACTTTTTTAAGTTTAACTTTATTGTCTTTAATCTTTATAATTTTATTATTTTGAATAAATTCTATTTTAAAATATTTTTCACTGTAAGAAGTTGTATTCATTAATAGAAATGAAAATAATATAACTCCCAAATACATTAGTTTGTTGTAAGTTGTTTTTTTCATTAGTTATACATAGTGTTTATTAACTAACTCAATAACACTCTCTACAGTTGGTAGCTTAGCAACTCTAACATCTTTAAAATGTTTTTTTGCTTCTTTTGCAGTGGTATCTCCAATACAAAAAGCAATCATACCATCTTTAACATTATTTTCCTGCTTATAACTTTTTACAGTAGATGGGCTATAAAACATAACGCCTTCTACTGTTTCATCAATTTTTAAAGCATCCAATTTTGTTTGGTAAGCTTCTATTTCGTTAACTTTTATATTATTTTCAGTAAGGATTGTAGGTAATTCGTCTAACCTTATATCGCTACAGAAATAAGTAACTTCGTTGCCTTCTATATACTCAACCAAATGGTCTGCAAGCGCTTTTGCATTTTTTGCGGTATGTGTTACTGGGCCTATTCTGTTTTCTATTAAACGTTTTGTTCGGCGCCCAACACAATAAATGTTTTTAAACTGTAATTCTATTGCCGAGTAGTTTGTAATTAAAGACTCTACAGCATTTTTGCTTGTAATTACAACATTTTTAATTTCATTTTTTAAATGGCGCGGGTGTATTCTGTTAATGTTTATTTTTATAAAGTCTGAGCTTTCTGCTACTACTTTTTCGTTAAATAATAAACGCTGATCTTCAGTAAATGTCTTTGTAGAATATACATTAGTCTTTCGGTGCGAATTTTTAATGTTATCCATTAAGCGTTTCCCACCTTTTTCTATAATATAATCGGCACTAAATTCTGCTAAATCACTATGTTCACCTAGTTTTTTGCTTCTTTTTATTTCAATCTTTTTGGTGCCATCTGGACTTAAAAGAATCCCGTGAAAGTGAATTTCTTCATCTTTTATAAAGGCCAAAGCGCCAATTGGAGCTGTACAACCACCTTCTAATCTATTTAAAAAGGTGCGTTCTATTGTCGTGCAAATTTCTGTTTCTTCATGATTAACTTCTTTACAGATGGCTAGAGTGTCTTCATCTTCTCCTAGTGCAGTAATCATTATAGTACCTTGCCCAGGTGCTGGAACCATCCAATCTAAATTAATAGCTTCTTCTGGTCTTAGGTTTAATCTGCCTAATCCTGCTGCTGCAAATATGGCTCCATTCCACGTTTCGCTATCCTCAACTTTTTGTAAACGCGTGTTGACGTTACCTCTAATATCTTCAATTTTATGGGTAGGATAACGGTTTAACCATTGTGCACGACGACGTAAACTACTGGTTGCAATAATACCTTCTCTAGAACTTAAAAACTCTTCGTTGTCTTTGTAAACAAGGGTGTCTCTTACATTACCACGTTTTATAACTGCGGCTTGTACTATACCTTTTGGTAATACTGTAGGGACATCTTTAAGCGAATGTACAGCAATATCAATGTCTCCATTAAGCATGGCTATGTCTAGAGTTCTGGTAAAAATGCCTGTTATTCCTAGTTCGTAAAGTGGTTTGTCTAATACAATATCTCCTGTAGATTTTACGGGAACTAATGTTGTTTTATGACCTAAGTGTTCTAATTGACTTTGTACTATTTTGGCTTGCCATAACGCTAACTCACTGTCGCGAGTACCAATTCTAATTGTTTTAGACATTTTGTGATTGTTCTAACTGAAACACTTTTTTTATTAGCTCAAGACTATCATTAGTAGAAATGTTGTCTTCTCTTAAATGATGAGCAAAGTGATTGGTTATTTTTTGGATGATATTATTACTTATTAATTCTGCTTGTTCTTCATTAAAATTAGATATTTTTTTGCGTTGCGTATCTAATTCGGCAGCTTTAAAGTCTAATAATTTATGTTTTAGAGCTTTAATTGTTGGTGCAAATTTGCGTGTTTCTAGCCAACTATTAAATTCTGTTTTTATGTCTTCGATTATGCTTTCTGCAAGAGGAATGTGTGCTTTTCTGTTTTCTAATGTTTCATCGGTAATTTGCGATAAATCGTCTAAATGTATTAGAGTTACATTGTCTAATTCTGAAACATTTGCATTTACATTTTTGGGAATAGATAAATCTAATATTAATAACTCTTTTTGAGATTGAATTAAATATTTATCTATTGTTGGATTTTGTGCGCCAGTTGCAACTATTAAAACATCTGAAGCATTTATCTCTTCTTGTAAATCGGAATAGTCTTTAACTACTAAGTTAAATTTTCCAGCAATAGCCTCTGCTTTATTTTTTGTTCTGTTTATTAAAGTAATATGCTCATTCTTGGTGTGTTTTACCAAGTTTTCGCAAGTATTTCTTCCTATTTTTCCAGTTCCGAAAAGTAAAATATTTTTATCTGAAACGCCTTTCACGTTTTTTAAAATATACTGTACAGATGCAAAAGAAACAGATGTTGCTCCTGAAGAAATTTCCGTTTCATTTTTTATACGCTTACTTGCTTGTATAACAGAGTTTAATAAACGTTCTATGAAGGAGTTTAATAAATTAAATTTTCTAGATAATTTCGCACTTTTTTTAAGTTGACTAATAATTTCAAAATCTCCTAAAATTTGACTATCTAACCCAGAGCCTACACGAAATAAATGATTTATTGCTTCTTTACCTTTATAGATATATGCTACTTTTTGAAACTCTTCTACAGTACCTTTAGTATTATCGCAGAGTAATTGAATCAATTGAAAAGGGTGCTCTGCAAAGCCATAAATTTCTGTTCTATTGCAAGTTGAAGTTACAATTAAGCTTTCTATAGTGTTGCTTTTTGCTTGCTTAAGTAAATTAAGCTTAGCAGTTTCATCTAAACTAAAATGACCTCTTATCTCTGCATCAGCTTTTTTGTAGCTTAATCCAATAGCGTAGAAATATGTCGTTTTATTATGCTGCATTTAGTCGTTACTGTGCTTTTTTATTGCATGCACAAAAATAGAGGTAGTGATTAAAAAAAAATAACGCTAGAAGAACTTTTAGTGTCGCTATGTGGGTTTTATACCCTATTTATAGTAAAAACAGGTATTTATACCTATTTTTGTAGTCATAGCAATGCTTTTAGCGTTTTAGTTTAGAATGAATCTAAATAAATAGGCTCACAAATATGGAAAATAGTAATTTAAAAAATGTCGCTACAGGTTCTTTTAATGAAACAAAAGTAGATGAAGGCGTTTATGTGTTAACTTATAAAAATGAAACAGATAGCTCTCAAACAGTTGTAAGAGAAATAGATAGTAGTTTTATTCAGTTTCATTTTTGTATTAAGGGGGATAGTAAATTTAAATTTAATAATGGTAGATATGCTTTAGACGTGTTAGAGGAACATTCGTTATTATTATATAATCCGCAGCGTGATTTGCCTATAAACTTAGAAGCAAGAACAAATACTTGGTTAATTTCGATACTTATATCTATTAAAAAGTTTCATGGATTATTTTCACAAGAGGCAGATTATATTACGTTTTTAAGTGAGGATAACAAGGATAAAAAATATTATAAAGATGGTAATATTTCGCCCTCTATGGCTATTGTTTTAAATCAATTAATTAACTACAATTTAAATCAGTCTATTAAGAATCTTTACTTTAAAGGAAAAGCATACGAATTGTTAAGTCTGTACTTTAACAGAGGTGAAGATGCAGATATTGAACAATGTCCATTTTTAGTAGATGAGACTAATGTTATAAAAATTAGAAAGGCTAAAGATATTGTAATTAACAGAATGGCAGAGCCACCAACTTTAACAGCGTTAGCAGATGAAATAGGGTTAAGCCTTAAGAAGCTAAAAGAAGGGTTTAAACAAATTTATGGAGACTCTGTATTTAGTTTTTTATTTGATTATAAAATGGAATTTGCTAGAAAATTGTTAGAATCTGGTGAGCATAATGTTAACGAAGTTGGACTAAAAGTGGGTTATAGTACTTCTAGTCATTTTATTGCTGCATTTAAAAAGAAATATGGAATTACTCCTAAAAAGTATATTCAGTCTGTAATATAGTTTAAAGCTTTGTGTTAATACGCTTTCTAGTTTTATATTTTATTAGCTCTAAAACGTCTTCTATTAAATCTTCATCTTTGTCGGTTTCTCCTATTTTATTTCCTCTGTACTCAGACTTATAATATCTTTTAGTTGCAATGTCATTTGAGTTTTTTGGAGTTAAAAAGGCTACATAATACAATCTGTTATACTCTCCATAGTCGGTAACTTTGTGTAGTTTATAAAAATATACAGACCCTTGTTTGCCGTTATCTGTTTTAAATGTTTTTTCTGTTAAAAACGTAATGGAGTCTTTGTCGCCTTCTAGTTCTTCATTATCAAATAAATAAGATTTAGCGTATTTTTCTTGATCTATGTTTTGCTTTAAGTACTTTGGCTTTAGTCCTTTTTTATAAAGCATTCTAACTAATAAGGCTTGGTTTTTATAGTTATGTAGTGTTTTTTCTTTAAGTTTATTTGGTATAGTTTCGTTAGCTTCTTCTAGTAATACGTAATACGTTGTTAAAGCATAAGCATCCTTAACATCTAATAATTTATTAAAGAACTCTTTTGCTAATTGTTCTTTTCTATGCGGAAAAATAAGCTTTACATATATATCTAATGCACTATAATTGTAATCGTTGTCTTTACTTAAATTACGCTTTACCTCTATTTTACCATCATTTATAATTTGCTTTTTATAACGTTTGTAAATTTTTGGTTTTACCAATCCACTATCTTTTAATTTAGCCAGTAAATTATATATAGGCTCTTTGTATTCTCTTATACTTGAGTATTCTAAAAGTTCTGGGTATAACTCTTTTTTTAATTCTAAAGAGTCCCTGTAAGTTCTAAATAACGGTTTTATTGCATAAGCCTCTATAGGTAAATCTTTGCTTAGTAATTTTATAAAATGACTCTGTGCGGTTTTGTTTTTACGACTTAAAATCGCTTTTAAAATATCGGTTTGTGTTTGCGGATCTGAATACGAATCTATATACATTGTTTTTAAAAACGGAATAACTTTTGGGTTTTTTAACTTACCCAATTGTGCTATTAAGTCGCTTTTAATATGTGCTTTGTTTTCTGGAAATGTATAGGTTTTTAAAAGATTAATAATTTTATTGGCATGTTTATTCTTAAACTTTATCATGCCATTTGTGTTTAATACTATACTATCGTCGTTTTTTAAAGCCGTAAAAAAACGATCTGTTTTATCGCTAAAGATGGATGTTCCTAAAAGGGTATCTTTGGGTGTAAAGCTATTATAGAAATTGGTTATAAATGCAGATGGCTTGGCTATTGAATCTGCAAGGGATTTAATCTCGAAAAGCACTCCTTTTTTTAATATGTTTTTTACAGAAACAACTTTAGCACTTAAAGAATCTTTGTATTTAAAGCTATATGTGTAACTATTGTTATTAGAACCTTTTTTTCTATGAGTAATAATGGGCTGAAAATCTTCGGAACTTACTTTTAAATTAGTATCTATTTCATTCCATAAACTATCAATGTTATGATACATTTTTAAGTCATGAAACTTTGTTCTGCTTACATATATTTGTTCATTTGCTTTAGAGAAGTATATGGTTTTTTTATTTTGTCTATCGTAAGGTTTTTGATGCTCTGTATTGTAATTATTGTAAGGGGCGGTAATAGGTTTTGTATTTGTTAATACAGAAAAATGTAGAGATGTATCTGTATGTTTTTCAAAACCATCATAAAGAGTGTTTTTAAAAGTAAAGGACTTAAAGAATGTTTCGGCATTGTTACTTTTTTCTCCAACATAACCTAAAAGGTAATAACTACCATCTTTTACAATGCTTTTTAAGTGAATACTTCTATTAGATGTAGAATCTATTTTGGCAACCGCTTTATAGCTTTTATAATTTGTTTCTGTAAAACCAGCAGAACTAATATTTAAATCCAAATCTTCAAGATATTTTTCTACACTATACTTGGCTTCAAAAGCATCTTCTTCTATGTAATTAATGTCTGGTACTACAGATTCTTTAACAAAATAATAGTCATTATTAATAACACCTTGCATGAGTTTGTTTCCAGCATTATAGAGGTTGTCAGAATTATTAAATGCAGGTAGTAAAACTTCGTATTTGTTAAATGGAGATGTAATTAGTTCTTGTCTTGCAGAGCGTTCTTTAAACTTTACAGAGCTAAAAATATCTTTTTCATAATTTAACACATAGTCTTTTGGGCCAGCTAATTTTATAATAATAAGCTCTAAAGGTGTTTTATAAATATGATATTTTTGAAAATCCCCTTTTTTAGTTTTGTTTAATATACTTATACCAGGAAACGGCGTTTTTATTTTTTCTTTAGAGACAATATCTCCCGGTATATCTTCAAACAAGAAATTGTCTAACCTATCTAAAGAAATGGTTTTGTCGTTTGGTAAATATTCGAAAGTATTAAATCTGCTTATTGCTAAATAAGCACCATTAGTCATATCTGGAGCTATAATAAACTTTTGGCCACCATAATAAAACTCTTTAAGCTCTGTAAAGCTTTTTAAACTTATAAAGCCATCTGGAGTAGTATACATTTTTAAACTTGGTATAGCTACAAAATTTTCTAATGCTTGTTTTGTTTCTTTCCCTTTTTTCGTTCTTTTAGATAATAAAGGTTTTACAGTATACCCTTTTTCTCTTAGTAAATTTAGCATGCCTTTTTTTCCAGGTAAATGTGCAGCGCCAACACCTGCGAACACAGATTTTTTTCTAGATACAGAATCTAAAACAGTAACCATATTACTATTTCTTTTATATAGCATGTGCTCTCTAAAAAACTCGGTATTAGAGGCGTTTCCTATAGAGTCTAAACGGTCAAGATTACGCTCTCTATAGGTGTTTTCTTGTAATAAATAAGGATTCTCTTTTTCGTATAACTCGGCAAGCCAAGGATCTAATTTTTTCTTGTAAGCATTTTTACTTGCTTTAGAGGTTAAATATTGCGCTTCTTCTAAATCTTCAAGGCTAATAATAGGTTTATTTTTCTTTTTACCAGCTTGGTATATAAACATGTCTAAATAGGTTTCTTCTTCAAAATTATCTAGATTAGACTGCTTACGATATAAATAACCATTAATCATATTATTATCAGAACGAATAATACGTCTTATCATTAACTCCTTTGGAGGCTCCATTTTAAAAAGCGCACTGTAAAAAGAATTATCATAACCACTAGAAAAATTTTGAGGAATTAAGGAAAGCGTTTCGTAATTATGTTCTAACC
>NZ_JBSHNS010000436.1:0-1378 GCF_053601635.1 Pontimicrobium sp. MEBiC01747 | reverse complement strand
CCATCTACTAATGCTTCTGCATCTTGTGCAGTTTCTTGTAATAATGTGTTTAACATATTTGTGTATTGATAATGGTGTAGCGTTTGTTTTTTAATTCTATTTTAAACGCTACGTTATGCATGAAATTTAGTTTCCTGTTTGGATTCTAAGCGGTAAACGATAAGATACAGTTACTGCTTTGCCGTTTTGTATACCTGGTTTCATTTTTGGTAATAGCTTTGTAACGCGCTTCGCTTCTTCTTCAAATTTGGGATGTTTTGCTTTCGCTCTAATACCTACTACTTGACCTTTATCGTTTATTTTAAAAGTAATCACAATATTTTGTGTTCCTGTTAATCCTAAATCTCCAGCTAATTGTTTATCGAATTTACTCCCTACAAATTGCTTGATTTTATCATTAAGGCATTTCCTTTTAGCTTCCCCGTTTAAACTCTCACAGCCTGGGTAAGTTGGAGCATTTTCAATTTTTCTAAAGTCTACAACACTGCTTCCGCTTCCTCCTTCTTTAGTTTTTGCAGCGGCAGCGGCAGCAGCGGCTTTTTTCTTTGCTGCTCTATCTGCAGCGGCTTTTGCTTCGGCTGCAGCTTTTGCCTTAGCTTCTGCATCGGCTTTTGCTTTCGCAGCTTTTTCTGCTGCTATTCTATCGGCTTTTCTTTTAGCTTCTTCAGCTTCTTTTTGTGCTTTAGCTTTGGCTTCTCTATCTGCTTTTTCTTTTGCTTCTTTTGCCTCTTTAGCTTCTCTATCTGCCTTTTCCTTTGCTTCTTTCTCGGCTTTTTCTTTAGCCTCTTTTTCAGCACGTTCTTCTGCTTCCTTTGCTTCTTTTATTTTTAAAGCTTCTTCTGCTTCTTGTGTTAAAAGGTCTTCGTCTACTTGCTCTTTAGCCGTTTCTTCAACAGGTTCTTCTACTACTTCTTCTACGGTTTCTTCAACTGTTTCTTCTTCTACAGTTTCTTCTGCGACTTCTTCGGCCACATCTTCTTCTATAATTTCTTCTGCTGCATCCTCTTCTATAGCTTCTTCTGCTACTGCTGGATCTTCTTCTGCTACATCATTTTCATTTGAATCTTCTGGACTCGATGGTGCATCTGGTTGAACATCATCTGCGATACTAGGAGTTCCAAAATTTATAGCAACGCCATATTCTTGCGGAGGATCCATATATGGAGGCCCAACTACAAACAGTAATAGCAATAAAATAAACAATAATAATGCTGTTATTTTTGCTGAATTACGTTCGTGTTTGGTCTCTAAATACTTCATAGAAAATATATTATTGCGATTTTACTGCTAGTGTCGATTTTATTTTATTTCTATTAGCAATGTCCATGATGTATACTACATGTTTCATTTCTACATCTTGGTCGGATCGTATTGTTAT
>NZ_JBSHNS010000435.1:0-2142 GCF_053601635.1 Pontimicrobium sp. MEBiC01747 | reverse complement strand
CTCCTACACAACTTGTTTAAACTACTTAAATCCTTAAAACTGTATTTGCAATAAATAAAGGCTCTCGTCGCCATGTTTAAAAATAGATTATCTGTAAATTTATCTGGTTCGTAATCAATCCATTTTAAATTATTTTTTACTCTAATAAAATTGTCTGGTTTTATATCTTGAAATATTATTCTTTTTTGCCAGCATTCTACCAAAAAGTCTTGAATTTCCTCATAATCAAAACCAACACATCGCTCACTACTTTCAAAAGGGTATATAAGGATTAAAGTATTTTTATTTACTTCTATAAACTCTTGTATAGGATAAAAGAAGTTTGAGTTATTAAATAAATGAAATTTAGATTTAAAAGCATTTAACATCTCTCTTTTATAACTTAACGCTTCAATATTATCTAACAAGAAAACTTTGTAAACAAGATGGTTTGTATTAAAAACCACAGAGGTAGCTCCTTCTCCAAGGAGCTGATAATTTTGCTTATCAAAATTTAATAAAATGTGTAATGCTTTTTTTTGTCTTGTAGTCATTTCTCTAACTGGTTAATAAAGTATTGGTATAAGGCTTTTCTACTTTTATAATAGTAATTATTAACTAGGTTATTTTCTGTTAAATTACCATCTAAAGAGTACACACAGTAAATTAAATGTTCTGCTATATTTATATTTAGTCTCTCTTTATTTAAAAGGAGTTCTATTGTAAACCAATGATCTTCTGCGCTCTCTATTTCGGGGTAATTTACAGTTACAGATGGCTTAATAAACGTGTTACATGATGGCAACTCTGCCTCTGCTTTACCAATACTCATGTTATACAATCTGGATTTTAAATACGTATTATTTAATAATCTCTTATCTGCTTTGTTTGCTCCTTTTAATATTACATTATTCTTTCCTTGTTTGTTTCCTGCTATTAAAACATCGCAATTTGTCGCTTCAAATATTTTTTCTACGGCAGATAAAACTGTATTGTTATATAAATAGTCATCGCAATCTAATCTTCCAATTAACACACAATTAGGAAAATGTAGTCGTGTATAATTCAATAGATAATTTCTAGTTTTGTAGGAGGTATTAAAATTAAGATGGTGTACTTTAATATTTTTATTTGCTGTAAACGATTTTAATATGTGTAATGAGGGATCTGTAGAATTATCATTACCTATTAAAATAATTATTTCACGTTTTACATTTTTTTGATTTAATATGGAATTTATTGCTCTAACAAGTGTAAATGCACCATTTTTTAAAGGCATATTAATAACTATCTGTTCTTTCATTACTATTTAGAATATTGATAATTAAAGTATTTAACTGCTCTTTGTAAAGATTGCTTGTAAGCTTCTGACGAAAATTTGTTTTTGTATTTGTTATAAAATAAATCTAACCCTTTTTGTTTTTCATTTAAATTGTTATTTACTTTCTCTTTATTGTGATTGTAATGTATTACCCCTAATGATGGGATTACTACGACACTATTTATAGCTCCTTGAATTGTGTTTACATGTCTTAAAAACCGAATCATTAGGTCTCTATCGGTTGTATTTGGTAATAACTCATCAAAACCACCAATGTCTATTAAAGTTTTTGTTTTAATAAACATATTACTGCCTTGTATTCCAGGGTTACCAATAAAAAAGTGTGCTGGTGTTATTATTTTTTTATTTAAAGTGAATTTTACTGTGGAGCTATCTGTGTTTTTCCATTCTAAACTCTGAAATACGGCTAGTGTATTTTCTTCAATTCTTGAAATACAGTCTGATAAATGATTGGGTAAGTATTCATCGTCATCATCTAAGATAGAAATAAAGCCTTCTTTATATATTTTATACGTTTCTAAAATACCAGTATTCCAAGCTCCCGTACCAGAGTTATTCTTTGTTTTTAAGTTTCTTATTATTCTGGTTTTAAAATGGGTGTTGGGCAGTTTAATTGCTTTTCTTTTATTTTTAACTGCAGCTTTAATTATATTATATTCTTTTTCTTCTTTATTATCGTCTACTATAAGAATATTAATTTTTTCTGGATTAATTTCTTTTTGATTATATACAGATAGCAAACACCTATTTATAAGCCAATGGCTTCTTTTCATAGAGGTTGCTATTAATACTGTTATTTGTAACATTTCTTTAGTTTAAAC
>NZ_JBSHNS010000434.1:0-2048 GCF_053601635.1 Pontimicrobium sp. MEBiC01747 | reverse complement strand
AACCTATAAAACTAAATTTTTATGACTAATTCTACAACTCAAAAACCTCCAGTAATGTTCTGGATTATAGCAGCTATTGCTGTTATCTGGAATGCAATGGGTGTTAATCAATACTTACAACAGGCCTATCAAACCGATGCTTTTAAAGCAATGTATCCAGATGAGAATGTTTTAGAAATGGCATTAAATACGCCAGGTTGGGTAATGGGTGCTTTTGCCATTGCTGTTTTCTTTGGCTTTTTAGCGAGTGTTTTATTATTACTAAGAAAGCGTTGGGCAACTCCATTATATTTAATCTCTTTAATAGCCATTGTAGTACAGATGATTTATAATGTCTTTATTAGTAAAGCTATGGAGGTTTATGGTCCTGGTTTTATAATTATGCCAATAATGGTATTAGTTATTGGTGTATTCTTATATTTTTACTCGAAAAATGCGACAGCCAAAGGCTGGATCTCATAATAAATTAACCAACTATTCTCTAAAAGACATTATTAACCTCGGTTTAATGTCTTTTTTATTTTATTAAATAATTTTAGATTTATCATCTACTATTAAATCTATGCTTTTAAAAAAAAGATACCCTTTTGATACTAATTTAAAACACCATTTTATAATTGCACTAGGTTTAGCAATATGGATTTTTGTTTTTTTATATTTTACAGAACCGTTAGATGTTAATGAACTTACAGCTCGTGAAAAATTAATATACTTACCGTTGTATGGAGGAATTGGTGCTATTATATACTTGTTTTTTATTCCATTACAATATTATCTTTATAATAAAAACAAACAACTTTGGACTATAACACAGGAACTAATCTTTATTGTTTCGCTTTGTCTAATATGTATTGTTTTTTTAAGACTATTCTATCTTTATATTATTGTTGCAGGTGAGCCCAATCCCTATTCATTTTCTTATCATTTAAATTATATTATGTTGCCAGCTATGGCAACTATTTTACCCATTATAATTTTTGGACGCTATGCCTTTGGAAAATATAAAGACAAAAAATTAGAAGAGCAAAGGATAGAAATTAAAGGTGAAGGAAATTATGAAAGTATACGTTTACTTTTAAACGAATTGGTTTGTATACAATCATCAGACAATTATGTAGAAGTCTTTTACTTATCTGGTACTATTTTGAAAAAAAGTTTAATTAGAACCAAATTATCTGTTATTGCAGAAACATTTCCTGAACTATTAAGAACACATCGCTCTTATATTATAAATCCTTTTCATTTTAAGCAGTGGAAAACAGAAAAAGGGAAACCATTTCTTTTACTTTCTCATGCGGTAGAAGTTCCTGTTTCTAAAACTTATGCTTCTCATGTAAAAACAGCTATTAATTTCGCCACAGTATAGCTTCATTTCTCCCCAAACGCTCTATATAATTGAATTTATAGTGTTTTCATAATTAGTTTTGCTTCGAGACGTTTATCTAACATTTTCTATATTATGAAAACTACAATCACCTTTTTAATCGTGTTTTTTATTGCAATTACAAACACATTTTCACAAGACAATACTCAAAAAGAAATTTTAATTGTGGGCACTATGCATACAGTTCCAAAAATTGTAAAACACAGTTATAAACCGATGCTTAAATATGCTAAAAAGTATAATCCACAAGCTATTTATGTAGAAAGCCCAATGCCAAACGATACGCTTAGTTGGGAATATCTAAAAAACGGATGGTCAAAAAACTATCAAGCATTTTATAAATTATCCGATTCGCTTAAAAACACATTCACTTTTGATGAAACTAAGTTTAATACTATCTTAAAAAAACCTTTTAAAGCATTAACTATTTCAGATTTAGAGTATTTAATTACCAGTTTTGCATACTTAAGAAACGAACCCAATTATCATTTCTATACTTATATTAAAAAACATGGTATAAAAGGGTCTAAGAAACCCACAAGGCATGAAGACGGAGATTTATCTATACCATTAGCAATAGCTTTAAACATTAAAATATTAACACCAATGGACGACCAAAGAACAAATGGAGAATATCATGATGCATGGCGTAAATGTAATACAG
>NZ_JBSHNS010000433.1:0-6443 GCF_053601635.1 Pontimicrobium sp. MEBiC01747 | reverse complement strand
TCTAAGTTTATAATCTGGTATAACTGTTAATTTTTTATTAGAAATTAAATGTAAAGCATTTTTAAAAGGAAAAATTGTTTTAAAAACCGAAAATGCTACAGCATTATATCTATCATTATCTTTTTTGTAAATAATAGGTTGACTTATAAGTGTTTTTAAAACCTCTAGTTCATTTAATAGTTTAGTAACATCTTTTATTTCAAAAAGAATCGTTTCTGTTTGAGAGCAAAATAAACCATAACCAGAAGAGTCGTTTAGAATATATTCTATATAGTTTGTATTTGCAGTTGTATGCTTCGTTTTGGCCTCGTTTAGACTTAAAATAGTAGGCTCTTTTTTAGTATTAAAATAATCTGGATATTGATTTTTTAATGAGTTTAAAAAATTTATATACTTGTTTTCTTTTTCTAAGTATAGTTTTGTTAACGTATTATCTTTTGGGAATTTATGCCGTTTATCTTCTATATCTAAAATAGCATACCTTAAATTAAACTCATGTTGTAAAATAGAATCGGGTATTTGTAACCTTGCTTTTTCTTCTGCCGATGTTAAATTTTCAAGAAGCAATAGCGATTTATTTTTTTCCATAAAATAAAAAGCATCTTTTGGAGAATCTAGCAAATAAGAAACTTTAACAGCAAGCATATATAAATCCACCCCTTTGTTAATCCAAAATAACTTTGACTTTTCACTA
The DNA here is from genome assembly GCF_053601635.1 of Pontimicrobium sp. MEBiC01747. Taxonomy (NCBI): domain Bacteria; kingdom Pseudomonadati; phylum Bacteroidota; class Flavobacteriia; order Flavobacteriales; family Flavobacteriaceae; genus Pontimicrobium; species Pontimicrobium sp. MEBiC01747. The sequence continues at coordinate 5,749 of NZ_JBSHNS010000433.1, read as the reverse complement.
GAACTATCATAACGCATTAACGATACTAATTGGTCTATTTTATAAAGTGTTTCTTGGGCTCTTTTTAAATATGTTTTGTTTTTTTCTTCCTCATAACTTTTTACGAGGTAGTTAGCGTATTCTGTTAAATATATCAAAGCATAAGATTTATGCGATGTTAATTTTAATTTTTCTAGAGTTGGTAACTTAAAAGTATAGCTTAAGTTTGTTTCCTCATTAAAAAGTATCCGTATTGCTTTTTCAAAATAGGGGAGTCTCTCAATAGACTTTTTAGTATTTAAATATGCTCCTTGGTTTGCATAAATGCCAGACTTTGTTAAATTGTCTTTAACCATTGTAAGCGCTTTATTAAAATACTTTTTTGCTTTACTATGCTCTTTTGTAATTGAGTATAATTCTCCTAAATTATGATATAAAGTAGAAGCATTTGCAGAATCATTTATTTTTAGGTATTCAGTTAAAGCTTTATTGTAGAATTTAGAAGCAGTCTCGTATAGGCCTATATTTTTATAAATTTTAGCTAAACTATTATCTATATATATAGGTCGCTTTAATTTATCATGAAGCTTTACTAAGTTCTCAATGCTTTGGACATGCGTGTTTATTTTTATTAAATCTTCTTTATTGTTACTTTTTTCACTATAAATATAAATAGCAGCTTTATGAGCATCATAGAGGGTTTTAGGATCTTTATAAAATTCATAAGATAATATAACTTTATTTATATATTCTAAAGCAGTGTAATAGTCACCAATAGTTTCGTGTATATATGCTAGTGCATTATAGGATTTATACACAAATTTATCTGTAGAACTTCTATTTAAAGACTCTAAAACTTTGCGCCTCATACTCTTATTGCCCATACGAGAATAGCAGTTTGAGATATTATATAAGCTATTATTTATCTTTTTTAAATCTTTCGGAGTTGATGCTTCCCTTATTTTTATAGCTGTTTTATAATTATTTATGGCATCAATACTATTTTTTTTTTGCTTACTATATTTGGCTAACCTTTCATGTAATAACCCTTTTCTATGATAAATATTAGCAATCCCTTCAGAAGGAGTTAAGGTATCTTGTTGCTTTAATAGAGAATCAAGTACTATAAGCCCTTCTGTTGGGGTGCTTTTGTTTTGATTGTATATTGTATTGGTTTGTTCAATTAAATCGTTAATATTTTGAGCATTACTAAATGAAGTTAATAGTATAATACTGTAAAATACATATTTATATAAAGTCATTATTTTGAGGGTTTCCCCAAATATATACAATCATACAATAATTAAGGAATTACTTTTTGAAATTTTACTTGCCTGTCAGACTCATAATAAGTTAAATATTGCCCGTAATTATATATTTTTTCCATTAATTGAGTAATAGTTAAACTATAATCATAATTATCTAAAATTGTAGCAGCAACAGCAGAAACCTGAGGAGCAGCAAAAGAAGTACCATGTATAAAATGCTGGTTATTACCGACATCTATAAAAGATACATTGTAACCTCTAGCTACATAATCTACAGAATAAATACCATGATTAGAAAAACTAGCGATTCTAACATCTGTATTTTTAGCATAATATCTTGCTGCACCTATGGCTAAAAGATTAGGTTCGCTTATAGATGAAGGTTTGTGTATTTTTTCGTTATCATTATTATTATTTGCATTACCAGCAGATGTAACAACTAGCGTATTATTAAACTGTTTAAATAAATTAGTAAGTATTTGGTCGTTTGTTAAAGTAGCACCAATAGGAGAAGTTAATACAGGAGATTGGTAATAGCCAGAACTTATATTTATTACTTTGGCTCCCATATTTCCAGCAGCATTTACAGCACAAATGATATTAAATAACGAAGAGCGCCCCTCATCATTAGAAGCTTTTAATGGGATAATTTGGTAATCAGTATCAGTTAAATCTAATTTCGTTTTTAGCACACTGGTTACTAAACTACCATGTTGAACAAGATTATCATCAAAAGGATCATTATCACTATTTACAAAATCCCATCCAGAAATCACAGAAGGAAAACCAGGGAGATTGGCTTTGTATAAAAAAGGCTGACCATTAAAAACCGGGAAATTTGGATTCAATCCAGAATCTATTACAGCAATTGTAACTCCTGTATTTTCAGTAACAACTTTGTCTGTATAATCGGCATATTCAATAGAACCAAATGCAGGTGTAGTATCATTTTCTAAAACAAATGATAGATTATAGCTAAAAGCGTCAATTAAATCTTCAGAATCTGTATCATCATCTCCAGATATACCTATAGCAACAATCTCAATATCTACTTCAGGTTCTAAGGTCCATAATTCTATTATAGCTTCTGGAGAACATAAGTCACAAACCTTAAAGGTACCTTGTTTATTTGGTGGAGGTGTGCCTTGTAAATTAGCAGAATAAATGCCAAATGATTGCCTAAAAAGCTTTATAGCAGCTGGACTAACATTTTTTTTGTATTGAATAATAAGTTCGTTATTATGATATTTAGCCATGTTTATATTATTGTATGACAGATTAGGTTTTAAACCTTTTTCTAGTATCTGTGTAGATGCTGTATCATTGGTTATGGTGTCATCTTCAATTTCAGAGCATCCTAATAATATAAATGCACAGCAAACTAATAGTTTAATTAAATTTTTCATTGTTTAATAGGTTTTACGGGTTATTACTAATAACAACATTTTAAAAATATTGTAGGGTTATAGGTCTAGTTTTTTTGGTCTGATAGCATTTTACATTAACAAAATAAATATTGTGCACAACTTATAGTGTTTAATGCTAATAAGTATTAAATAACTAAAAACATTACCCAATTTTTTTAAAAATTAAATTATTTTTGATTTTACTCACATGAATACACTTATGACGGAAAGCGAAAAGTACTTACAAGCCCTTATAAATGGAGATTATAAAAGGACTCTAGAAATATACGATAAGTTTTATCCAAAAGTACAAGCTTTTATACAACGTAATAATGGTAAAATTGAAGACGCTAAAGATGTTTTTCATGATGCACTAATATATTTAATAACAAAACATAAAAAAACGCCTTTAAAATTAGAGGCTTTCGAAGGATATTTATTTACTATTTGTAAAAATATATGGCGCAGCAGAATAAAAAACAAAAAAGAATGGGTAATGAAAGATGGGGTTTTACCACTAGTAGAAAAAGAAGACAGTATAGCAAACTTTACTTTAGAACAAAAACATTTAGAATTTTACCAAGAGAAATTCCAGTTATTATCCGATAACTGTAAAGAAATACTAAGTAATTATTTTAATGGTATGAGTTATGAAGAAATTATGCGTGATTTAGCCTATAATTCTATAAACGTAGTAAGACAACGCGTTTTTAAATGTAGAGCTAAAATTGTACAATTAATAAAAGCGGATAGCCGTTATAAAACACTAGCATAAATGAACTCCAACCAAGACGACAACATGCAAGAGCAAATAGAGGCGTATTTAAACAATACACTATCTATAGATGAAAAAATAGCTTTTGAAAAGTTAATACAAGAGGATAAAGCTTTACAAGAAGAAATAAATTTATATAAAGCGTTACAAGAATCCCTTAATGAGAATGATTGGCATACCATAGATAAAAATAAAAACAAAGTAGAATTATTAGAAATAAAGAAAGAATTAAAAAGTAAACCAATACAAGATGCTTCCAAGCATATAAAAAAAATAGAAGAACATTATTTTAATAATAAAAAGGCCAATAAATCCAAACGATTCTATACAATAGCAATTGCGGCATCAATATTATTATGTGTTAGTATTGGACTTCCATTTCTATTTTCTAATCATAGTTTAGAAGGTTATTATAATAATTATCAAGACTGGGAGGATATCCCCTCATTAACCGAAAAAGGCACACACGACGAATCTTTTAAAATAGAAACATTATTTGCTGAAAAAGACTATAGAGCTATCATTGAGTACTACGAGAAAAACCAATCAACAAAGAATATGTTACATCCTTATACATTACTTAAAGTAGGTAGTGCATATTTTTATACAGGAAATTATGATAGCGCATTGAAAATATTTGATGAGTTTATAGCATTAGATACTATGGATCGTTCTAGAGGCTATTGGTATAAGTTATTAGTATATTTAAAACAAGAAAACAAGACTAAAGTAGAAGAAATGTTAAAAATAATTTTAGCAAATACACAAAACCATAACCACACAAAAGCTAAAAAAATAGCTGAAGAAATAAAATAAAGTATATATAGTGACTCAGAATAATTAATCATAAAAACTAAAACAAAAAAGCTATTACAGTACTGTAATAGCTTTTTTGTTTTTAGACACTTTAGCAACTAAAGCATACAAAACATAAAAGGTGTTTTCCTCCATCACTTTATAGTATTTTCATTGTTAAACCCAAACGGGGTTTTCTTCAAAAAAAAATAGACTTTCCCTTTCTAACATAAGTGTATTTCCTTAATTAGTAAGGTTAATCAACCTAAATTAAAAACAGCGTATTACCCACTTCTTAAAGGTCTGTTTTCCTATACAATAACCTCTACTTTAAAATTACTTTTGACTTGTTGAAAGACGTTGGCAGTCAGTCTTTTAATGCACAACAGAACATTAACTAATAAAATATAAAAGTCATGGTAAGTTATCCAGCAAAAATTAATAACCATTCAATTACAGTATCTAATACAGGTGCAAACATAAGGTTGCGAGGAGACAAAGAACAATTAATAGGAGATATACAATTTACTACAAGCCAATCTCAAGACCATTCTACTACAGCCTTTATTAATAGAGGAGGCTTTATATCTATGACGTATCCACTAGCACTTTTACCTTCTATTTTAATCTTACTTCAGCAGGACGATATACTACTAATAGAAGAAAACGGAGACTTTACTAATACAATAAAACAATAGACATTATGAATACTTTAATTCAAATAGCCTCAAAAGAAATAGGAACAAAAGAAATACCAGGTAGTAAGCATAACCAGAGAGTTGTTAATTACGCAAAAGAATCGGGCTTTAATTATATAAATGACGACGAAACACCTTGGTGTAGTTTTTTTATGAATTGGGTAGCCAAAAAAGCAGGAATGGAAACCTCTGGATTAGGAAATGCAAGATCATGGTTAAACGTTGGAATTTCTGTAGTCAATCCAGAACCAGGAGATGTTGTAATATTTTGGAGAGAGAGTCCAAACTCGCATAAAGGACACGTAGGTGTTTTTATGGGGTATTCACAAGATCAAAGCCGTATATATACATTAGGTGGTAACCAAAATAACCAAGTAGGAGAAACAGCATACCCTAAAAGCCAGTTATTAGGTTTTAGAAGATTACGACCAGCAAAAAAAGGCACACTATCTACAGCGGTTTTAAAAAAAGGTAGCCACGGGCAAGATGTAGTCGAGTTACAAAATGCATTAAAACTTTGTGGATTTAATGCAGGAACATCCGATGGCGATTTTGGTCCAAAAACAGAAGCAGCATTAAAACTATTTCAATCTACTAAAAAATTAAAAATAGATGGTGTTTTTGGAAGCGCAACCAGAGCAGAATTAATTAAACAATTATCAAAATTATAAAACCAAATAAAATGTCTGTACAAACTTTTACAATATCCGATGCTGTTTTAAGAAGAGCCTGCGAATACAATAGCTTTTCTATAGAAGGTAGGGAAAACGAAATGATCATTTTTGCTATTAGAGGAGCGCTTCCAGCAGCTCCAAATGTGTCTTTAAT
>NZ_JBSHNS010000432.1:0-2252 GCF_053601635.1 Pontimicrobium sp. MEBiC01747 | reverse complement strand
ACCTTAAAGCGTTCACAGCTTCTAGCTTCAATCATAGCCGAGAACAATAAACGGTCTACTAAACTTTGAGTTCTATTACCGCCTTTATTCATAAACTTATACAACTCATTAACATAACTGTCTTTACGCTCTCTTCCTAATTTGTACCCTCTTTTTTTTATAATGTCGTGTACCATTTGGAAATGTTCTAGCTCTTCTTGTGCTAATAGCAGTAAATCGGTAACTAACTCTTCGTGTTCGCTATTGTTGGTAATTATGGTTATCGCATTAGTCGCCGCTTTTTGCTCGCACCAAGCGTGGTCTGTAAGAATTTCTTCAATATTAGACTCTACTATATTTACCCAACGCGGGTCTGTTTCCAACTTTAAATGAAGCATAATTTTAATTTTTGGTAAAGGTAGGTATTAACTTATATAATTCCAGATGTTTTTGTATTTACTCATCTGTCTATAGGTTTCTAAAATAGGGGCGTGTTCGGGTAATCTAAGCGAAGGGTCGTTTTTTAATACTTGTTTGGCATGGTAACGTGCGTGTTGCAATATATCGTTATCTTTTACAATGTCTGCAATGCGTAGGTTTAAAACACCGCTTTGTTGTGTACCCATAATATCTCCAGGGCCACGTAAACGTAAATCGACTTCTGCTATTTCGAAACCATCGTTGGTTCGTACCATTGTTTCTAGGCGAGTTTTGCTATTCTCAGACAGTTTATGACTCGTCATTAAAATACAGAAACTTTGTTCAGCTCCTCGTCCAACTCGGCCTCTTAATTGATGTAATTGCGATAAGCCAAAACGTTCCGCACTTTCAATAATCATGACCGAAGCATTAGGTACATTTACACCAACTTCTATAACTGTTGTGGCTACCATAATTTGGGTTTGCCCCTTAATAAAACGTTGCATTTCGAACTCCTTATCGGCAGGTTTCATCTTGCCATGTACAATAGAAATTTGATACTCTGGTGCAGGAAAATCTCGGGCAATACTTTCGTAGCCATCCATTAAATCTTTGTAGTCCATTTGGCTGCTTTCTTGTATTAAAGGATAGACAATATAAACCTGTCTTCCTTTAGCAATTTCATCGCGAACAAAACGAAAAACTTTAAGGCGATTGGAGTCGTATCTATGTACTGTTTTTATAGCCTTTCTTCCTGGTGGTAATTCATCAATTATAGAGATGTCTAAATCACCATAAACAGACATAGCTAATGTTCTTGGAATTGGTGTTGCGGTCATGACCAAAACGTGAGGAGGGAGGCTGTTTTTTTTCCATAATTTAGAGCGTTGAGCAACACCAAAACGATGCTGTTCGTCGATAACTGCGAGTCCTAAATTCTTGAATTTTACTTTATCTTCAATTAATGCATGAGTGCCAATTAGGATGTCTAATTCGCCATTTTCTAGCATTTCATGAATTATTTTTCGTTCTGAAGTTTTACTTGAACCTGTGAGTATTTTTATGTTGATATTCAGGTTTTTACATAGTTCATTTAATCCGTTATAGTGCTGGACTGACAAAATTTCAGTTGGCGCCATTAAACAGGCTTGAAAACCATTGTCAACCGCCATGAGCATTGACATTAATGCTACAATAGTTTTGCCAGAGCCTACATCTCCTTGTAATAAACGATTCATTTGTGCATTTTGCCCTAAATCGTACCTGATTTCTTTCAACACACGTTTTTGTGCATTGGTTAATTCAAAGGGTAAATTGTTTTTGTAAAAGGTATTAAAATGCGTTCCGATAGAATCAAAAGGAAAGCCTTTTATTTTTGTTTTATGAATTAAATTTTTCAGAATTAATTGCAATTGAATATAAAATAATTCTTCAAATTTTAGTCTAAATTGAGCCTTAAAAAGTAGCTCAGAATTCTTAGGAAAATGGACGTTAAAAAGCGCTTCAGATTTTGAAATTAAATGCAGTTCAGATAGCAAATTTTTAGACAAAGTTTCAACAAATCTTCCTTTGGTTTCAAGGAACAAATTTTGCATAATTTTTGTCATTACCCGATTGGTAATTCCCTTGTTAGATAATTTCTCTGTAGAAGGGTAAATGGCTTGCATGGATGAGCGTAAATTTTTCTCGTGCTCTTTTAATAATTCAGTTTCGGGATGCGGCATGTTAAACTTGCCATTAAACCAATTTGTTTTTCCAAAAATAACATAAGGTGTGTTTAATTTTAAACTTTCTCTAATCCATTTTTGTCCTCGAAACCAAACCAATTCCATAGTCCCAGTTTCATCTTGAAA
>NZ_JBSHNS010000431.1:0-10873 GCF_053601635.1 Pontimicrobium sp. MEBiC01747 | reverse complement strand
GAATATGGCTTAAGTCCAAACTTCTAAAAAAACATAAACAATTGTTAAACCCATACTCGTAAGGATATTTTTACGTTACTTTAAATAAAAAAAGCTATACCCATTGAAATATAATTATTTTAAAACCTTCCTATGTCTAATTTTTAGTATTTCTGTCTTTAGTCAGGAAAATTCCATAGATATAAAGGCCGCTTTTAATATTGAAAGTAAAACCATTACAATAGCGCAAACTATAGAGTATTATAACACTACAGACGCTACACTTAACGAAATATACCTTACCGATTGGAGTCACAGCTATTCGGCTAAAAACACACCTTTAGCCGAACGCTTTGCTGAAGAATTTAAAAACACCTTTCATTTTGCTAAAAATGACGACCGAGGATTTACTGTTATCACCTCTATTAATCAAAATGATACAAACATAGAATATTCTAGATTAGAGCAACATCCAGATATTATTAAAGTTACACTTAACAATCCCGTATTACCAAACACATCCTATACACTACAATTAAACTACACCATACAAATTCCTAACGATAAGTTTACACGTTATGGCATTACAGGAGAAGGCGATTATAATTTAAGGTATTGGTATATTACTCCAGCTATTTATGATGGTGAATGGCATTACTATAGCAATAAAAACTTAGACGATGCCTACGTACCTAAAGCAAATATACATTTAGAAATTGAGTACCCAGAAAGTTACAGCCTTATATCTGAGCTAGACGAAACAACTTCATCTACTAAAAATGGTATTACTAAAACAATACTAAGTGGTAACAATAGAGTTAATTCTAAATTATTTTTAAATAAAACTAACACTTACAAAGCAGTAGAAACCGATTTTTTTACAGTAGTATCTAATATAGATGAAGAAGACTTAGAAGCTCCTAAAATTGCAATTGCAACAGATAAAGTAGCCAGTTTTATCACTAAAAATTTAGGAGATTACCCGCATAAAAAAGTGCTATTAACTAAAATAGACTATAAAAAAAGCCCTATATATGGGTTAAATCAGTTGCCAGATTTTGTTCGTCCGTTTACAAGCGAGTTTCAATACGAACTAAAAATACTAAAAACGACACTTCATAATTATCTAGAAAACACATTACTAATAAACCCAAGAAAAGACCAATGGTTGTTAGATGGTATACAGGTATATTATTTAATGAAATATGTTGAAGAACACTACCCAAACATGAAATTGTTAGGAAATCTAGCCAATATATGGGGCGTTCGTGCTTTTCATGCAGCCGATTTAAATTTTAACGATCAATACAACTTTTTGTACTTACACATGGCTAGAACTAATATCGATCAGCCATTAACTATGGCGAAAGATTCGCTATTAAAATTTAATAAAAACATAGCCAATAAATACAAAGCTGGTATAGGACTAAAATACTTAGACGATTATATTAATTCAGATATAATAGAAGAAACACTCTTAGAGTTTTTAACCACAACCAAACTAAAACCTACCGCTACAAAAGATTTTAAAACCTTAATAGAATCTAAAACGGATAAAGACCTTAGTTGGTTTTTTAAAGATTACTTAGCTACAAGTAGTAAAATAGACTATAAAATAAAAAGAGTAAAAAAAATAAACGATTCTATTAGAGTTACTTTAGAAAATAAGAGAAATAATGTTATGCCTATCTCTTTATATACTTTAAAAAACGACTCTATAGTTTCTAAGCAATGGATAAAAGGTTTTAAAGGCACTAAAACGGTAACCATACCTAATAATAACGATATAGATAAATTAGCCGTTAATTACAACCAAGTTATACCAGAGTTTAATATGCGTAACAACTGGAAATCTACTAAAGGGTTTTTAGGAAATAATAAACCACTACAATTTAGGTTATTTAAAGATATAGAAGACCCCAACTACAATCAGGTTTTCTTTATGCCTGAATTCGATTATAATTTTTACGATGGACTATCACCAGGGTTAAAACTATATAATAAAACACTATTAACTAAAAACTTACTTTATAAAATTAGTCCTAAATACGCAATAAAGAGTAAGCAAATTGTAGGTAGTGCCTCTATAAGTTATACAGACAGAAGGGAAAACACAGATAACAATTATATTAAATATGGTATTTCTGGTGAGTACTTTAACTATGCACCAAACCTATCTTACACCTCTTATACGCCGTTTATAAACTTTAGATTTAGAGACCATAAAAACTTAAGAGATAACAACCACAGTTCTTTAACACTTAGGTATGTAAATATAAATAGAGAAGTTGACCCTACAGGAGAGTTTGAAACCGATGGCGAGCCAAAATACAGTGTTTTTAATGCTAATTTTAGAAAATCGAACCCTAATTTAAAAAACTTCAGTTCTTGGTCTACCGATTTACAATTAGCAAAAAACTTTGGTAAAGTATCTGCTACTTTAGAATTTAGAAAGTTAACCGAGAATAATAGACAGTATAATTTACGTGTCTTTACTGGAACATTTTTGTACAATAAAACATTTCAAGACTCTAACTTCTTTAGTTTTGCTTTAGATCGCCCAACCGATTATCTTTTTGATTATAACTATCTAGGGCGTACAGAAGAAACAGGTTTGCTTAGTCAACAATTAATTATTGCTGAAGGTGGTTTTAAATCTAAATTAAAAACGCCGTTTGCAAGCCAATGGATAACTACCATAAACACTAGTACAACCATTTGGCGTTATATTATGGCTTATGGAGATGTTGGTGTTGTAAATAGTCATGGTAGTAGCCCTAACTTTGTTTACGATACAGGTATACGTTTAAATTTAGTAGAAGATTATTTCGAGTTGTATTTACCCGTATACTCCAACTTAGGCTGGGAAATTGCACAACCAAATTACGACCAAAGCATTCGTTTTATTGTTACCTTATCTCCAAAAACATTGTTAAGCTTATTTACACGTCGTTGGTATTAATAGACTGTAATAACCTTCAACCAACAATAACACCATATAATTAGTATTAATTTATTGTCAATGTTTTATTGTTAAAAATATTGTAAATACAATCTATATACAGATTTTCTATTTTACATTTATTCAATAGATATTAATTCATGTAATTCTCCATCCATTTATAAAAACTAAACAATGAAAAAAATATTAATAGCGCTACTAACAATTATTACATTTAATATTCAAGCACAAAAAGCCGAAAAGTTTAATCTGGGGTTTGAAAACCAAAGCAAAGAAGATAAACTGTCTGATGGATGGTTTAAATGGGGTGATTATAAACTATCTATAGATAATAATGCATATATAGGTAAAAAATCTGGTAAAATTGAATCAAACCAAACAGGAGGCTCTTTTGGAAGCATTGCTTATAAAATTCCAGCTAAATATAAAGGAGAATCAATAACCCTAGAAGGTTGTATGAAAATTAAAAATGTGGAAGATGGTTTTGCTGGCTTGTTATTACGTTTAGATGGAGACGGTGATATTTTAGGTTTCGATAACATGCAAAATCAAAACATAAATGGAACAAAAGACTGGCAGAAATACAGTATAACTCTTGAATATCCTGAAAACGCAGAAAATATTTTTGTTGCAGGAATACTTGTTGGTAAAGGAGAAGCTTGGTTTGATGGTTTTACACTTTCTATTGATGGAAAAGATATTCAAACTTTAAAAGAAGCCGAAAAAGTACTAACAAAAGCACAATTAGACAATACTTTCGATGAAGGTTCTTTAATTACAATATCAAACTTAACACTTAAAGACACTGAAAACCTTGAATTATTAGGCAGAGTTTGGGGCTTTCTTAAATATCACCATCCAGAAATAGCAAAAGGGAATTACAATTGGGATTATGAACTTTTTAAATTCCTTCCAAAGTATCTTAAAACAACAAATGAAAATGATAGAAATGAAGCCCTAATTTCATGGATAGATGCCTTAGGAACATTAGAAAAATGTTCTACATGTAAATCTACAGATGAAAACGCATTTCTTAAACCAGACTTGAAGTGGATACAAAAACAAAAAGAAAACCTTAAAAAGAAGTTACTACAGGTTTATAATAGTCGCTCTCAAGGAAAACATTATTATATAGAAATGGCACGAGGTGTAGGCAATCCAAAATTTAAAAACGAAAATGCCTATTCAAATATGACTTATCCAGACGATGGGTATAGACTTTTGGCTCTTTATAAATATTGGAACATGATAGAGTATTTTTTCCCTTACAAACATTTAATGGATACAAATTGGAACTCTAAACTTGGCGAATATATCCCACAATTTCTTAATGCTAAAAATGAATTAGAATACGAATTAGCGGCAATACGCATTATAGGAGATGTAAAAGATACACATGCAAACTTATGGGGCGGCGGCGACAAAATAAGCGAATGGAAAGGCACAAACTACGCCCCTATACATGTTCGGTTTATAGAAAACAAATTAACCATAACAGATTATTACAACAAAGAGTTAAAAAGTGAAGTAGGATTAAAAATTGGAGATGTAATAACTAAAATAAACGATATTGAAGTAGAAGAAATTGTAAGAGAAAAGTCTAAATACTATCCTGCATCAAATGTTCCAACAAGACTTCGGGATATATCGGCAGACCTTTTACGTTCCAATACAAATACCATAAAAATAAGTTATAAATCGAGTGATAATAAAGAGCAATCTAAAACACTAAAACTATACCCAATAGATAGCCTAAATATATATCGTTGGTACAGAAAAAACGAAGATAAGTCCTATAAAATGTTAGATAACAATATAGGCTATGTAACGCTACAAAACATAAAAAAAGAAGATATATCTAAAATTAAAAAGGAATTTAAAAACACAAAAGGAATTGTAATAGATATCCGCAATTACCCTTCTACCTTTGTGCCATTCAGCTTAGGGTCTTATTTTGTATCTTCAAAAACTCCATTCGTTAAGTTTACTAAAGGAAATATTAATACCCCTGGCGAATTTACATTTACAGATATTATAGAAATTCCAAGTAACGGCAATACTTACCAAGGAAAATTAGTAGTTTTAGTTAATGAACTATCACAAAGCCAAGCAGAATATACAGCTATGGCATTTAGAGCAGGAGATAATACCACAATTATAGGAAGCACAACAGCTGGAGCAGACGGAAACGTCTCTGCAATTATGTTACCTGGCGGCCTTAGAACAATGATTTCGGGGATTGGAGTACACTATCCAAACGGAGAAGAAACACAACGTGTTGGAATTATACCAGATGTAGAAGTTAAACCTACAGTAAAAGGCATTAGAGATGGAAAAGATGAATTATTAGAAAAAGCAATTGAAATAATTTTGAAGAAATAAAATAGTATTTCACATACTTGAGTTATTTATAACATTAAGAAATCTAACAAATGAAGAAACTGATTGTTCTTTTAATAACAATACTTCTAGGACATTTATCTTATTCTCAATCAAAAAGCTATAAACAAGAACAAATTGAGAGTTTTCAATCTGAAATGAAAAAAATAAACGACTCCTCCTCTCATTATTTTGATTTAGGAATTAAACTATTTAAAGAAGGTAAAGATGCTATTGAAATTAAAGAACTCATAAAGCCTAAATTAATATATTTTCAAGCCAAAATAGATAAAAAAGCAAGAGCGTTTCAAAAAGTAGCAGAAAAACTTAAACTTACAAATAAAGAATACGATTCTATTTTTATTAAGTTAAATGAAAACTTCAAGTTAAATCTTGAAAAGTACAAGTATCTTTCTGAAAATGGAATAAATATTGATTAATACATAACAATAAAAGAACATGTGCATTCCAAAACACATGCATCCTTAAAATCAGTCCTTTACAAAAACCTAAAAACATTGAATTATTTTCAACGAAAAGTTAAAAAACTCATAAATTTTAAATAAAACACAATTAAAACCCCACTAAACTAATAATTCAATATTATTTTAAGGTTTTTGGCTATTGCAAGAGATTCATTTTTTTAGTAAATTTGCGAAACTTAAAATCTGAGCTATGCAAACAAAATCCGACGTAAACAAAGAGATTTCATTCGATAACTTTAAAGCGCAAGTTTTAGAAGATTATAAAATCGCGGTTACCAGTCGGGAATGTAGTTTATTAGGACGACGCGAAGTTTTAACAGGAAAAGCCAAGTTTGGAATTTTTGGAGACGGAAAAGAAGTCCCACAATTAGCAATGGCAAAAGCCTTTAAAAATGGAGATTTTAGATCTGGGTACTACCGAGATCAAACCTTTATGATGGCTATTGGCGAATTAACCATAGAGCAATTTTTTGCAGGATTATATGCCAATACAGATTTAACACAAGAACCCATGTCTGCAGGTCGTCAAATGGGAGGTCATTTCGGCACACACAGTTTAGACGAAAATGGGCAGTGGAACGACTTAACAAAACAAAAAAACTCTAGTGCAGACATCTCTCCTACTGCTGGACAAATGCCTAGATTATTAGGATTAGCACAAGCCTCTAAAATATACAGAAACGTAGACGGTATAGATACTACTAAGTTTTCAGAAAAAGGAAATGAAGTCGCATGGGGAACTATTGGAAATGCCAGCACAAGTGAAGGCTTGTTTTTTGAAACCATAAATGCAGCCGGAGTTTTACAAGTACCAATGGTAATAAGTGTTTGGGATGATGAGTATGGTATTTCTGTACACGCAAGACACCAAACGACTAAAGAAAACATTTCGGAAATTCTTAAAGGATTCCAAAGAGAAAAAGACAGTAAAGGCTACGAAATTTTAAGAGTAAAAGGTTGGGATTATGTTGCATTAATAGAAACCTACCAAGAAGCCTCAAAAATAGCGAGAGAAGAGCATGTGCCAGTTTTAATTCATGTTAACGAATTAACACAACCTCAAGGCCACTCTACTTCAGGATCACATGAACGCTATAAAGACAAAGATCGTTTAGCGTGGGAAGTTGAACACGATTGTAATTTAAAAATGAGAGAATGGATGATTGCTACAGGTATTGCTACCGATGAGGAATTAACAACTCTTGACAAAACAATAAAAAAGGCAGTTCGTGACGGTAAAAAAACGGCATGGAACAACTATTTAAATCCAATATTAACAGAACTTAAAACGGCATCTAATTTAATAACTCAATTAGCTGCATCTAGCGCCAATAAAGTATTTATTGAAAAAATAAATACAGATCTTTTAGCAATTAGCGAACCAAATCGTAAAGATATTGCTACAGCAAGTCGTAAAGCATTACGCTATGTTATAAATGAAAACTCTTCAGCAAAAGAACAATTATTACAATGGATAAATAATTTCTTTGAAGAAGTACAGCCAAAGTACAGTTCTCATTTACATAACGAAACAACTTCAGCAGCAATTAATGTAAAGGAAGTTAAACCTACATATAACGAAGACGCAGAACAAGTAGACGGACGTGTTGTTATTAGAGACAATTTTGATGCTATTTTTAACAAGTATCCAGAAACTCTAATTTTTGGAGAAGATGCAGGAGCCATTGGAGATGTAAACCAAGGATTAGAAGGCCTACAAGAAAAATACGGAGAATTGCGTGTTGCAGATGCTGGAATTAGAGAAGCAACAATTCTTGGTCAAGGTATTGGTATGGCAATGCGTGGCCTACGCCCAATTGCAGAAATACAATATCTAGATTATATACTATACGCATTACAAATTATTAGCGACGATTTAGCAACATTACATTACAGAACTAAAGGGCGCCAAAAAGCACCATTAATTATTCGTACTAGAGGACACCGATTAGAAGGTATTTGGCACTCTGGCTCACAAATGGGAGGCATACTAAACCTAGTTAGAGGAATCCATGTATTGGTCCCTAGAAACATGACTAAAGCCGCTGGTTTCTATAATACACTGTTAGAAAGCGATGAACCCGCTTTAATTGTAGAATGCTTAAACGGATACCGTTTAAAAGAAACAAAACCAACAAACTTTGGAAGTTTTAAAACACCAATAGGTGTAGTAGAAACAATAAAAGAAGGTACAGATATTACACTATTATCTTACGGGTCTACATTACGAATTGTAGAACAAGTAGCAAAAGAATTAATAGAAGTAGGCATTAATGCAGAAGTTATAGATGCACAATCATTATTACCATTCGATATAAATCATGATGTTGTAAAAAGTGTAGCAAAAACGAATCGCTTAATGATTATTGATGAAGATGTACCAGGAGGCGCATCCTCTTACTTGTTAAACGAAGTATTAAATAACCAAAATGCATACAAGCATTTAGATAGCCAACCAGTAACCTTAACAGCAAAAGCACACAGGCCAGCGTATGGAACAGATGGAGATTATTTTTCTAAACCATCTGCAGAAGATATTTTTGAAGCTGTATACGAGGTTATGCACGAAGCAAACCCTAACAGTTTTCCAAAATTAAGATAACAAATCAATTAAAAAAGATTAAACCTTTTTAAAATAATCCTGTCTAATCAGTTGTAATTAAAAACCAACTGTTTATGAGAGGATTATTTTTTTTAGCACTACTATTAGTATTTACAGGATGTTCAAATGAAGAGTCTGGAGCAATAGAGACTTCTACAACCACAGGAGCAGATTCTCCAACAGCATTCGATATTTCTACCGTTTTAAATATAGATTTAAATGCCCTTTTAAATTATAACAACCAATACATTCCAGCCTATATTACCAAAGATAACACTCCAGAAAATAATGCCATAACAAATGAAGGCGCAACATTAGGCCGTGTATTGTTCTACGATAAAAAACTCTCTGTAAACAACACCATTGCATGTGCAAGTTGCCACAAACAAGAACTAGCATTTGGCGATAACGATAGCCAAAGTAATGGAGTAAATGGTGTTACAGGTAGACATTCTATGCGATTAATAAACTCCCGCTTTGCAAACGAAAACCAATTTTTCTGGGATGAAAGAGCAAACACTTTAGAACAACAAACAACCATGCCAATACAAGACCATATAGAAATGGGCTTTAGTGGAGAAAATGGAGATTTAGGATTCGATGATTTAATAAACAAATTAGAAGACCTAGAATACTACACCCCTTTATTTACATTAGCATATGGCACACCAGAAATTACAGAAGCTAAAATGCAAAATGCGCTAGCACAGTTTATAAGAAGCATACAATCTTTTGATAGTAAATATGATGAAGGAAGACTTTTAGTTAATAACGACGGACAACCCTTCCCAAATTTTACACAACAAGAAAATAATGGAAAGCAATTATTTTTACAACCATCCGTTTTTAATAATCAAGGAAGCAGAATTAATGGCGGCATTGGCTGTGGCGGATGCCATAGAGCACCAGAGTTTGATATAGACCCAAACTCTAGAAACAACGGAGTTATTGGTATTGCTGGAGTAACTACAGGTACAGATTTAACTAATACCCGCTCCCCTAGTCTTAGAGATGTTGTAAAAGCAAATGGTACTAGTAATGGGCAATTTATGCATATAGGTGTTAGCAATAACTTAACAACAGTTTTAAATCATTATAATGCAATAAGTTTAGCTGGCAATAATAATCTAGATCCAAGACTGCGTCCAGGAGGTAATGCACAACAACTAAACTTAACAGATACAGAACGTGATGCTGTAATAGCTTTTTTAACAACATTAGCTGGTACAGATGTCTATACAAACGAAAAATGGAGCAACCCTTTTATTGAGTAGTTCTTATAATTTTCCTAATTTATAAAAAGCGTTTACCCAAGTAAGCGCTTTTTTTTTATCTTTAATATTAAACAAAAACATAATATGCTAACAAAGCAAGACAAAGCACAATTACGAGGCACAATTTTTAGACATTTAGATGGTATAGCAACAGCAACAACAGCTTTTGCATTACATAAAAAAGATGTTTTAGACTTTATATTAGAAAAAAAAACTATAACTATATTAGAACTCTCCAAGCAATTTAACGCTAACGAGGGCTACTTAAATGTCGCCTTACGAATTCTTTGTGCTCAAGGCTGGTTAACACAGCATGTAGATACTAAAAACGATACAATTACTTTTACTACCAATGCAAATAGTAATATTGCTTTTTCATTAGCACATTTATATGAGGACGCAGTAAACCTATTACAATATGCTGTTAACTTTCCTGAAGAACGCATAAGAGCCGATGCATTTATTGTTTTAGAACGTATTTTTAAAAAATACGAAGCAAGTTTTGGATTAAGCATAGTAGAAAATGATTCTATTCAATACCAAATACTTAAACATATAGAAGGCATTATTGTAGCTCCTATAACTGTTTTATTAGGCGTTAACGGTATGTTTCATAAATACTTTATGGAGGCCTCTTTTACTGCCGAAGAATACCATAAAGACCCAGAAAGTTTTAAAAAGATACTCGATTTTCTTACCTATTTAGGTTGGTTTAAAAAGAAAAACAGTACCTATCAATTTACAGATGAAGGTTTATTTTTTGCTAAACGTGCTAGTGCTTACGGAGTTACAGTATCCTATTTGCCAACTTTTTTACAGTTAGACGAATTACTTTTTGGTAACCCATTAATTTTAAAAACAGACAACCCTGAAGATACAGAAAAACATGTACATAGAGAAATGAATGTTTGGGGAAGCGGTGGCGCACACTCTACCTACTTTAAGGTTATAGATCAAGTAATTACAAAACTCTTTAATAAACCTATAGACCAACAACCCAAAGGTATTTTAGATATGGGTTGTGGCAATGGTGCTTTTATACAACATATCTTTGATGTTATTGAACATCAAACTTTAAGAGGAAAAGTATTAGATGAACACCCTTTATTGCTTGTAGGAGCAGATTTTAATAAAGCAGCTTTAAAAGTAACTAGAGCTAATTTAATTAAAGCAGATATCTGGGCAAAAGTAA